>NZ_JBICTE010000005.1:0-271857 GCF_043197485.1 Micromonospora sp. NPDC049102
CCTGTGGGTCATCAAGATGACTCACAGGCATCACCCTCATCGTGGTGTCCGCCGTCCGCCCCTCGGCTCGACCGAGGACCTTGACACACGGCCTAACCCGCGCCGCGCGCCTGCTCGCGCCGCGCGCCTGCTCGCGCTCGATCCATGAAGTAGTGGCCTCCCCGAACGGGAAGGCAACTACTTCCATGAACAAGCACGATCATCCCGCTTCCATCCCCGAGCTCGCCGGTGATCAAGAGGTTTGCGTCAATCCGAGCCCGGATTCTGACGCAGACCTCTTGATCAACCGGGATGAACGCCGGGGACGCCGGGGAGCGCCCGGGGAGCGCCGGCGGGGGTCAGCGCAGGCGGGTGGCGCCGGGGGCGGGGAGGACCGGGACCGTGGTGGGGGCGGTGTAGTTGCGCTCGGCGTAGGCGGCCCGGACGGCGTCGGACACCGCGTCGGCGCGGTCGTTCTCCACCAGGGCGAGGACGCAGCCGCCGAACCCGCCGCCGGTCATCCGTGCCCCCAGCGCGCCGGCCGACAGCGCCGCCTCGACAGCTGTGTCGATCTCCGGCACGGTGATCTCGAAGTCGTCGCGCATCGAGACGTGCGAGGCGGTGAGCAGCGGGCCGATGTCCCGCACCCGGCCGGCGCGCAGCAGCGCGACGGTGTCCAGCACGCGCTGGTCCTCGGTGACCACGTGCCGGACCCGGCGTCGGGTCTCGGTGTCGTCGAGCCGGGCCAGGGCGGCGTCGAGTTGGTCGACGGTCACGTCGCGCAGCGCCGGAACGCCCAGCGCCTCGGCGGCAGCTTCGCAGGATCGGCGGCGGGCCGCGTACTCGCCGTCGGCGTGCCGGTGCGGCGCGCGGCTGTCGATGACCAGCACGGCAAGCCCGGCGGCGTCCAGGTCGAACGGGATGTGTTCGACCGACTCGTCGCGGCAGTCGAGGAAGAGCGCGTGGCCGACGCGGCAGCGGATCACGGCGGACTGGTCCATGATGCCGGTCGGCGCACCCACGTAGACGTTCTCCGCCCGCTGCGCCAGCCGGGGCAGTCGCTCGGCGGGCAGCTCCAGCCCCGCCAGGTCGAGCAGGGCGGCGAGCACGGCCGACTCGATCGCGGCCGACGAGGAGAGCCCGGAACCCAGCGGCACGTCGGAGGCGATGGCCAGCCGGGCGCCGGGCACCGCGTGGCCGGCGTCGCGCAGCGCCCAGACCACCCCGGCCACGTACGCGCCCCAACCGGTCACCCGGCCGGGCTCGGCCACGTCGTCGGCGTCGAAGTCGATCGTCTCGCCGGAGAGCTCGGACCAGGCCGTCCAGCGCTCGTCGTCCCGCCGGTCGGCGGCGACCACGGTACGCATGGGCAGCGCGAAGGGCAGCACGAACCCGTCGTTGTAGTCGGTGTGCTCGCCGATCAGGTTGACCCGACCGGGTGCGGCCCAGAGACCGGCGGCCGGAGCGTCGTACTGATCGGTGAAGCCGACGGTGGCCCGCTCGACGACGTCACCGGTGGGGCCGGTCATCGTGCCTCCTCTGCTCGCGACTGCGGGGCTCGCAAACCCGGCTCACTCCTCGCGCTCACGACTGCTCCAGGACGTGCGCGCGGTAGAAGGCCCAGGCGTCGCCGACCATGTCGTGCAGCGTGGGCTTGCGGGGCACCCAACCCAGCTCGTCGCGGACCAGCGCGGAGGAGGCGACCAGCTCGGCGGGGTCGCCCTCGCGGCGCGGCGCCACCTCGACCGGAAGCTGGTGACCGGTCACCTCGCGGACCACGTCGACCACCTGGCGGTTGGTGAAGCCGGTTCCGTTGCCGAGGTTGTAGATGCGGTGCTGACCCGCGGTCGCGGCGTCCAGTGCCAGCAGGTGTGCGCGGGCGAGGTCGGCGACGTGGATGTAGTCGCGCACGCAGGTGCCGTCCACGGTGGGGTAGTCGTCGCCGAAGAGTTGGAGCTTCTCGCGCCGACCAGCGGCGACATCGAGGGCGATCGGGATGAGGTGCGTCTCCGGGTCGTGACGTTCGCCGAGTGCGACGTCGCCGTCGAGGTGCGCGCCGGCGACGTTGAAGTAGCGCAGCGAGACGGCGGCCAGCCCGTGCGCGTCGGCTTCGGACGTGAGCGCCATGTCGACGGCGAGCTTGGTGGCGCCGTACGTGTTGGTGGGCGCCTTGACCGCGGTCTCCGTGATCGGCAGCTCGGTGGGGTTGCCGTAGACGGCGGCGGTGGAGGAGAAGACCATCCGGGGCACCCCGGCCGCGCGGACCGCGTCGATCAGGGCGAGCGTGCCGACGGTGTTGTTCTGCCAGTACAGCTCGGGCTTCACCATCGACTCGCCGGCGGCGATGAGGGCGGCGAAGTGCAGCACTCCGTCGAAGCCGGCGTCGGGGGTGAGGACCTGGGCGGCGTCGTGGATGGACGCCTCGACGTGGGTCGCGTCCGGTGCGAGTGCCGCACGGTGACCGGTGCGCAGGTCGTCCAGGACGACGACCTGGTGGCCGGCGTCGAGCAGCATCCGGGTCACCACGCTGCCGATGAAGCCGGCACCCCCGGTGACGAGCAGTTTCACGTCGTTGCCTCCTGCCTGGCCCGCCGGGACGTGGCCCTTGGTGATCACCCTACGGCGGCGATGGAAAGCAGTGTGGATCGCGCCGCCCACCATTCCATCATAATCTCTCATGTTTAAACAGAGCCGCACATGTCCCGGTGACTGCGTGTGATCTCCCGTGTGGCGGGCGCACGGTGTCTACCATCTCTGTCATGCGGGAAGCGGCCCGTTCCGGGCTCCGGCGACGCGTGCGGGGAGCGTCCCGCCGCGACCCCGGGCCGCTTGCCCGAGCCGTCGCCCGGATGCTCGTCCGTACCGCCGACGGTGCCAGCCGCCTCGTCACCAATCTGCTCGGCACCGGTCCGGCGGCCGGCCGGGAGCGCATCTCCGAGGCCGAGCTGCGGGATCTGGTCGCGGCCAACACGGTGCTCGACCCGGACGAGCGGCGGATCATCGACGAGGTGCTGGTGGCGGGAGCGAGCCTCGTCCGCGAGGTGATGATGCCCCGCACCGAGGTGGTCTTCCTGCCGGCCCGGCTGACCATCGCCGAGGCCGCCCGGCTGGTGCGGGCCGAGACGCACACCCGCTACCCGGTCACCGACGGCACCCATGACGACGTGGTCGGGTTCGTGCACCTGCGGGACGTGCTGCTGCGTCCGGACGCCGACCCCTGTTGCACCGTCGGCGAGCTGACCCGCGAGGTCAAGCAGGTGCCCGGGAGCAAGCGGGTCCTGGCCGCGCTCACCGAGATGCGTCGGGAGGGCCACCACCTGGCGGTGGTGATCGACGAGTACGGCGGGACCGCCGGCATCGTCACCCTGGAGGACCTCATCGAGGAACTCGTCGGGGAGATCCACGACGAGTACGACGCGACACCCGACTCGGGGCACGCCGGCCTGCCCGCGGTGGTCGACGGCCGACGCAACCTCGCCGACTTCGCCGAGCGGACCGGGGTGGTGCTGCCCGCCGGGCCGTACGAGACGGTCGGCGGGTACGTGATGGCGGTGCTGGGTCGGTTGCCGTTGGCCGGGGACGAGGTTCCGGTACCCGCCGAGCCGTCCGACGGCGGGAGCGGAGATCCGGCGGCCCCGGCCGTCGGTTGGTTGCTGCGGGTGCTGGCCCTGGACGGACGCCGGGTCGCCCGGCTCGCGGTGACGGCGGTGCGGGTGCCGGAACAGCGACGTGACCCCGCCACCGGCCTTCTGCGCGAGGCGGACGGGAGCGCCGCGGGGCAGCAGCGCGCCGTCCCCGTGGGGTCGGGTCGACGGGTGGGTACGGCCGGGCGACGCGAGGTCAGCGCCCCGACACCGGCGGGCCGGGGCCGACGCGCCGGCCCGTCATGACGGCTCCGCTCGCTTGCTGACAGAATTATCGTCATGCCCGACGTTCCCGAGCGACCCCGCGTCTTCTCCGGCATCCAGCCGACGGCCGACTCGTTCCACCTCGGCAACTACCTGGGAGCCGTGCGGCACTGGGTGGCCCTGCAGGACACCCACGACGCGTTCTACTGCGTGGTGGACCTGCACGCGATCACCGCCGGTCACGACCCCGCGGTGCTGCGTCAACGGACCAGGGTGGCGGCCGCCCAGCTCTTCGCGGTCGGTATCGACCCCGACCGCAGCACCCTGTTCGTGCAGTCGCAGGTGCCCGAGCACCCGCAGTTGGCCTGGGTGCTCGGCTGCATCACCGGCTTCGGCGAGGCCAGCCGGATGACCCAGTTCAAGGACAAGTCGCAGAAGCAGGGCAACGAGCGGGCCAGCGTCGGGCTGTTCACCTACCCGGTCCTGCAGGCCGCCGACATCCTGCTCTACCAGGCCAACGCGGTGCCGGTCGGCGAGGACCAGCGCCAACACCTGGAACTGTCCCGCGACCTCGCCCAGCGCTTCAACTCGCTGTTCGGCGCGACGTTCACCGTGCCCGCGCCGCACATCGTGAAGGACACCGCGAAGATCACCGACCTGCAGGACCCGACGGCGAAGATGTCCAAGTCGTCGTCCTCGCCGGCGGGCATCATCGACCTGCTGGAGGACCCGGCCCGGTCCGCCAAGAAGATCCGCTCCGCGGTGACCGACACCGGTCGGGAGATCGTCTTCGACGCCGAGACCAAGCCGGGCGTGTCCAACCTGCTGACCATCTACTCGGCACTCAGCGGGCGTGGCATCGACGACCTCGTGTCGGCGTTCGCCGGTCGCGGCTACGGCGACCTCAAGAAGGAGTTGGCCGAGGTGGTGGCGGAGTTCGTCCGTCCGATCCAGGAGCGCACGCGTACGTACCTCGACGACCCGGCCCAGCTGGACAAGCTGCTGGCCGCCGGCGCGGAGAAGGCCCGGTCCGTAGCCGGCGCGACCCTGCGGTCCGCGTACGAGCGGATCGGCTTCTTCCCGCCGGTGCGCGGCGAATAACGCTGCGGGGACAGGTGGGCGAGTCGGTGGCCGACGTGGTGGCACGGGGTGTGGATCGCAGTGGCGGGGTGCCGTCGACCGGCGACACCGTGCAGATCGGCATCGCGGTGGACATCCCGGAGCCGTGGGGGGCGCAACTCACCCGGCGACGGGTCGAGGCGGGTGATCCCCTCGCGGTGCCCGCGCACGTGACGCTGCTCGGTCCGACCGAGATCCCGACCGACGTGCTGCCTGGCGTCGAGCGGCACCTGGCCGCAGTGGCCGCCGCGCATCTGCCGTTCACGCTGCACCTGCGGGGCACGGGCACGTTCCGGCCGGTGACGCAGGTGGTGTTCGTGGCGGTGGCCGCCGGCATCAGCGAATGCGAGCTGCTGGCCGCGGCCATCGCGTCCGCGCCGGGACTGCACCGCCAGACCCGCTTCCCGTACCATCCGCACGTCACCGTGGCCCAGGACGTCGCTCCGGAGGCGTTGGACAAGGTGTACGAGGATCTGGCCGACTTCTCCGCGATGTTCGAGGTCGACGGGTTCACCCTGTTCTCGCACAGTGGGCAGACCCGGTGGCAGCCGCGCCGGGACTTCCGCCTCGGCGACTGACGTTCGGCGACGCGCCGGGCGGCGAGCGGTCTTGTACTGGTTGCCGGGACGGCGGCGGGAGATCGGCGAGGATGATCGCGTGAACGTGATCGGCCGGATCGAGGCGGGCGTCGACCGCTGGGTGAGTGCCGCGCGCAGCCGGTCGAACCTGTTCGACCACGTGTGGCGTGCCGGGGCGCTCTACGCCGAGGTGTTGGCCGGGCGGCTCGCCGCAGCGATCGCCTACTACGGCTTCTTCGCCGTCTTCGCTCTCGCTCTTGTCGCGTACTCCATCTTCGGCGCCATCCTGGAGGACAACGACGAGGTCAGCGAGGCGGCGGCCGGGTTCCTGAAGGAGAACCTGCCGTTCCTGGACGCGCAGCAGATCGCCAACTCCAGCGGCACGGTCGGGGTGGTCGGCCTGGTCATCCTGGTGTTCACCGGCATCGGCTGGGTGGAGGCCATCCGCTCCTCCCAGCGGCTCATGTACGCGCTCAACCAGCAGCCCGGCAACCTCGTCGTCCGGCGGCTTGTCGACCTGGGTGTGATGATCGGCGTCTTCGTGCTGCTCGGCCTCTCGGTGGCGGCGGTGGACGCGTTGGAATCACTGCTGCGCTTCCTGCTGCGCAGCACCGGGTCGGTCGGCCTGACCACCATCAGTGCCGTCCTCAGTGTGCTGGTCAACGCGGTCCTCGCCACCGCGCTGCTGCTCGCGGTGCCCCGACTGCGGATGAGCCGGTCCCGGTTACGTCCGGTGGTGCTGCTGGTGGCGGTCGGCATCACGCTGCTCAACACGGTGGGGCGGTACTACGTGGTGCGTACCGAGCGGAATCCGGCGTACACCGTGGTGGCCGGCGCGGTCGGTCTGCTGCTCTACCTCTATCTGTTGAACCAACTGGTGCTGTTCGGGGCGGCGCTGCTCGCGACCAGCCGGAGCGGACGCGTGGTGGACCTGGCCGAGGGCGCTCCGGCGGTGGATGTGGACGAGAACACCGATCCCGGTGCTCCGGGGGGTGCGGGATGACGGCGGAGATGCCCGACGTGCTGATCACGGTCGACCAGGACTCGCCGGTGCCCCCGTACGAGCAGGTGCGCGTGCAGCTCGCCGAGTTGGTCGGCGACGGCCGGTTGCCGGTGGGTAGTCGCCTGCCCACCGTTCGGCAGCTCGCCGCCGACCTGCGCCTGGCCGCGAACACGGTGGCGCGGGCGTACCGGGAGCTGGAGGCGGCCGGGCTGCTGGAGACCAGGGGACGCAACGGCACCTTCGTCGCCCCCGGCCGGGACGACGCCGTCGACCGGCTGCACCGGGTCGCCGTCGAGTACGCCGCCGAGGCGCGGCGGTTGGGCGTACCCCCTGACCGCGCTGTCGCTCTCGTCCGCGCCGCCGTCGACGCCACCCGGCAGGACTGAGCCGAGGACGACGAAGCCCGCGCTGAACGGGTGCCGATCGGACGCCGGACGGGCGGTAACTGAACAGAACGGCACCGGCGCTCACGTTCGCGGACCATGATGAGCCCGTGGGCGCACTCATGACACTGGACCTACCGGCCGACTCGCCGATGCTCGGCCTGCCGTGGATCATCACCTTCGGGCCGCTCGGGGACCTGGACGAGTGGGAGCCGGTGGTGTGCGGGCCGTACGAACGGCCGCACGCGCTGGCGTTGGCCGAGGCGGTGGTGGCCGAGGAGCAGTTGATGGCCGTCGTGGAACCGCTGCTGCCGGCGCTGTCGGCCGACGAGATCCGCAGCGAGATCGCCGCCGCGCAGGTGGCCGCCGAGGACGAGGCCCGGCAGGTCGAGGGGGCTGACCTGTACGGCGACTTCGAGGACGTGATCGACGAGGAGTTGGACGCCGCAGCCGACGAGGCGGGTCACGGCGAACCCGCCGAACCGCCGAACGAGGCCGAGGTGCGCGCTGGCTTCACCCGGATCGCGGCGCTGCTCACCGCCAAGTGACGCGGGCGGCAGACGAACACCGGCGCCGCGCGGAGTTCGCTCCGCGTGACGCCGGTGCACCTCACCCCCCACCACAAGGGGCCGGCAGCCCAGTCGCCCGTTGGCGCGGGGCACGACGGACGACCAGGTCGGGATTGGGTTACCCGCTCAGCGCCGTTCCAACCAGGTGACCGGGTCGACCGGCAGCGGGTGATCGGTGCGCGGCGCGCGCTCGCCGGCTCGGCGCGACACGCCGCCGGCGCCGGTGAGAGTCAGGCGGACCTGGCGTACGGAAGACGTACGGCCGCCGGGGCGACCGCCGTGGAGCCGCGTACGACCAGCTCGGGGCGGAACAGGTACTCCGAGTGCGGGGCGCCGTGCCCGTTGATCTCGTCCACCAGTGCCCGGACCGCGGCTACCGCCATCGCGGTGACCGGTTGCCGCACGGTGGTCAGCGGTGGGTCGGTGAAGGCCATCAGCAGCGAGTCGTCGTAGCCGACCACGGAGAGGTCGCCCGGCACGGTCAGGCCGCGCTGTTGGGCCGCCCGCACCGCGCCGAGCGCCATGAGGTCGGAGCCACAGACCAGGTTGGTGACACCACGGTCGAGCAGCCGGCCGGCCGCCGCCTCGCCACCTTCCACACCGAACAGCGTCAGCTCGGCCAGCGGGCCGAGATCGGCCTCGGCGACGCCGGCCAGCCGGGTCATCGCCGCTCGCCAGCCGGCGACCCTGCGCCGCACCGGCACGAAGCGGTCCGGGCCGGTGATCAGGCCGATCCGTCGGTGCCCGAGCGCGACGAGGTGGGCCACCGCCAGGTCGGCGGCCTCCCGGTCGTCGCAGGAGACGAAGGGGGCGGCGACGTCGGGGACGTACCCGTTGATCATTACGACCGGAAGCGGCCGGGCGATGAGCGCCCGGTAGCGGTCGTGGTTGGCGGCGGTGTCGGCGTGCAGGCCGGAGGCGAAGACGATCCCGGAGACCTGCCGGTCCAGCAGCATCTCCACGTACTCGTCCTCGGTCACGCCGCCGGCGGTCTGGGTGCAGAGCACCGGGGTGAACCCGCTCTGCGCCAGCGTCGACTCGATGACCTGCGCGAACGCCGGGAAGATCGGGTTGTCCAGCTCCGGCACCACCAGGCCGACCAGGCCGGCGCTGCGCTTGCGCAGTCGCGCCGGTCGCTCGTAGCCGAGCACGTCGAGGGCGGTGAGAACCGCCTGCCGGGTCTCCGCCGCCACGCCGGGGCGGTCGTTGAGCACCCGCGACACCGTGGCCTCGCTGACTTCGGCCTGCTGGGCGATGTCGGACAGTCGAGCGCGCATGGCGGCACTGTGCCCACCGGCAAGTTCTTGCGGAGCGCCCTGCAAGCCCTTCCGTTGTCTGCAACCTCTTGCTTCGGCGGTGCGCGGGGTCGTTCGACCCGTGCCGGACGGTAGAGCCTGGACCGCGGAACCGGCGACCCCACTACTACAAAATGTCGTTGATAGGGGAGGATGAGTGACGTGGAAGCACTCCGACTCATCCTCCTCTACGTCCACCTGATCGGCTTCGCTCTGCTGCTCGGTGGTTCGATTGCCCAGTACGTCAGCGGGAAACTGCGGATCAACGCCGCCATGCTCTGGGGTGCCGTGATCCAGTTGCTGACCGGGCTCGGGCTCTCCGCGCCCCTGCGCGGCGGCGGCGACGCCGAGCCGGACCCGGCAAAACTTGTGACGAAGTTGGTGATCGCGCTGCTGATCTTCGTCATGGTCTTCTTCTCCCGGAAGCGGGACGTGGTCAATCGCGGTCACTTCCTCGCGATTGTCGGCCTGACCCTGGTCAACGCGGCAGTGGCGGTCTTTTGGCGGTAGCGTCCGAAGAGGTGACCGCTTGCCGGAAACCGGACATCCACGACGCCTCGGCGCTCGGTTAGCAGCACGAAGAGTGATGTGCCCCACGCAAGGGTTACACCCGGGTAACAGGCGCTCAACAGTCGTGCACGATTGTCGGCCGGTGGGTGGGCGCGGGCGTACGCTCCCGTCCGTAACGTGGGACAGCCGGCGGCACACCCGCAGGTCGGCTGATGGGCTGCCACCGCACTAGGCGCGGTGTGCAATGGGAAGGAGACGTCTTGCGCTCGGTGCGTGGGATGCGGATCGCCTCGATCTTCGCGGTAGGTGGGCTCGTGCTCAGCGCCGCCGCGTGTGGCGAGGCCCCCGATGATGACAAGAACGCCGGCAGTGGCGCCAAGAAGTACAGCGCCTGCATGGTGACCGACGTCGGCGGCATCGACGACAAGTCGTTCAACACCTCGGCCTGGAAGGGCCTGCAGGCGGCCAAGGCCGCCAACGACAACATCGACATCAAGTACGTCGCGTCGAAGGCGCAGGCGGACTACGAGCCGAACCTGACGCAGTTCGTCAACCAGAAGTGCGACTTCATCCTGGCGGTCGGCGGCCTGATGGCCGAGTCCACCTCGAAGATCGCCAAGGCGAACCCGAACCAGCAGTTCGGCATCGTCGACGCCAAGCCGGGTGACGCCAACGTCTACCCGATGCAGTTTGACACCGCCCAGGCCGCGTTCCAGGCCGGCTACCTCGCCGCCGGCATGAGCAAGAGCGGCAAGGTCGGCACCTACGGCGGCCTGCCGATCCCGCCGGTGACGATCTTCATGGACGGCTTCGTCGACGGTGTGAAGTACTACAACACCACCAAGGGCAAGAACGTCCAGGCGCTGGGCTGGAACAAGGAGACCCAGAAGGGCTCCTTCACCAACGCCTTCGACAAGCAGGACGAGGGCAAGAAGGTCTCCGACGCGCTGGTCGCCCAGGGTGCGGACATCATCATGCCGGTCGCCGGCGGCGCCGGCCTCGGCACCACCTCGGCGGCCAAGGCCTCCGGCGGCAAGTACAGCACCATCTGGGTGGACGTCGACGGCTGCGAGAGCACGCCGGACTGCGCCGCGATCGTCACGACGGTCGTCAAGAACATCCCGGAGGCCGTCAAGGAGGCCGTGCTCAAGGCGGCCGGTGGCGAGAAGCTGCAGGCCGAGCCGGGCTTCGTCGGCACCCTGGCCAACACCGGTGTCTCGATCGCCCCGTACCACGACTTCGACGGCAAGGTCCCGGCCGAGCTGAAGACCGAGGTCGAGAAGATCAAGGCGGACATCGCCGCCGGCACCATCACCGTCACCTCGAAGGCCCAGCCGACCAAGTGACGTCGGCCCGGCCTCCCCGGTGAGATCATCGGAGGGGTCGGTGGGGGACAGGTACGACCGATCGGCCGCTTCGGCCCCGTGGGTGACCGCGTGGGTCGGAGCGGCCGATCGCGCACCGCGTCGGCCAGGCCGCTCCGGGCCGGTCGACGGCAGCTAGGCTGCACCATCGCTCGCACTCCAGGAGGTTGCGCTGAGACTCGAACTGCGCGGCATCACCAAGCGGTTCGGTGATCTGGTCGCCAACGACCACATCGATCTGACGGTGGAGCCTGGAGAGATCCACGCCCTGCTCGGCGAGAACGGCGCGGGCAAGTCGACCCTGATGAACGTGCTCTACGGGCTATACCAGCCCGACGAGGGCGAGATCCTGGTCGACGGCACGCCGCTGAAGCTGAAGGGCCCGTCCGATGCCATCGGGGCTGGAATCGGCATGGTGCACCAGCACTTCATGCTGGTGCCGGTCTTCACCGTGGCCGAGAACATCATGCTCGGGGCCGAGCAGGTCCGGGGCGGCATCGCCGGCTTCCTGGACCGGCGACGGGCCCGGCGCGAGGTCACCGAGGTGTCCGAGCGCTACAACCTGCGGGTCGACCCGGACGCGGTGATCGAGGACCTGCCGGTCGGCATCCAGCAACGTGTGGAGATCGTCAAGGCGCTCACCCGCGACGTGGACCTGCTCATCCTGGACGAGCCGACCGCCGTGCTCACGCCGCAGGAGACCGAGGAGCTGTTGACGGTCATGCGGTCGCTGAAGGCGGCCGGCAAGTCGATCGTCTTCATCACCCACAAGCTGGGCGAGGTCAAGGCGATCGCCGACCGGATCACGGTGATCCGGCGCGGTAGGACGGTCGGCACGGCCTCGCCGGAGACCAGCCGGGACGAGCTGGCCGCGCTGATGGTCGGCCGCAGCGTGCGGCTCACGGTCGACAAGTCGACGGCCACGCCGGGCGAGCCGGTGCTGGAGGTTGCCGGGCTGGTCGTCGACGACGACCGGCAGGTCCGGGCTGTCGACGGCGTGGACCTGACCGTGCGCGCGGGTGAGGTGCTCGGCGTGGCGGGCGTGCAGGGCAACGGCCAGACGGAGCTGATCGAGGCGATCATGGGCCTGCGTCCGGTGCTCGCCGGCACGGTCAGCCTGGGCGGTGACCAGATCAACGGGTGGACGACCAAGAGAGTCCTCCGCGCCGGCGTCGGCTACGTGCCCGAGGACCGCAGCGTGGACGGCCTGGTCAAGGAGTTCAGCGTCGCCGAGAACCTGGTGCTGGACATCTACGACCGGCCACCGTTCGGCACCGGGCTCGCCCTCAAGCCGGACGCCATCGCGTCCTCGGCCCGCGAGCGGATCGAGCAGTTCGACGTCCGCACCTCATCGGCGGACGCGGCGGTGGGCACCCTCTCCGGCGGCAACCAGCAGAAGGTGATCGTGGCACGGGAGCTGTCCCGGCCGCTGAAGCTCTTCATCGCCGCCCAACCCACCCGTGGCGTGGACGTCGGGTCGATCGAGTTCATCCACAGCCAGATCATCCACGAGCGAGACATCGGCACGGCCGTCATGGTGGTGTCCAGTGAGCTTGACGAGGTGGTCGGGCTGGCCGACCGGATCGCGGTCATGTACCGCGGACGGATCATCGGCATCGTCGACTCGGACACCCCGCGTGAGGAGATCGGTCTGCTGATGGCCGGCATCCGCCCGGACGCGGCCGGCACAGCCGACGGGGGTCCGGCGTCTGCCGACAGCCCCGCGAGCGAGGACGAGGCATGACCACCAACCCCAATCCGCAGTCGGGCTCCCCGGACAAGGAGCCGGCGAGCGAGGCGCAGGCGGCGCAGAACGCCCTCGGCAACACCGAGCGGGCCGGCACCACCACCACCACGGAGAAGACGCCGGAGCCGAAGCCCTCCCTGGGCCGGCTCTTCCTGGACAACCTCTGGGCGGCCAACACCTTCACGGTGACCCTGTTGTCGCTGGTGCTGGCGATCGTCGTCGGCGCGGTGCTGATGGTCGTCTCCGACCCGGACGTGCTGCACACCTACACCTACATCACCGCCCGCCCCTCGGACGCGTTCAGTTCGAGCTGGACGTTGGTGAGCGAGGCGTACGCCAACCTGTTCAAGGGCTCGATCTTCGACCCCGAGGCGTTCTCCGGGTGGGTGAACGGCAGCAACGGCTGGCAGGCCGTACTCGCGCCGATCTCCGAGACGCTGACGTACGCCGCGCCCCTGGTCTTCACCGGCCTGGCGGTGGCGCTGGCCTTCCGCGGTGGCCTGTTCAACATCGGCGCGCAGGGTCAGGCCACCATCGGCGTGATCCTGGCCGCGCTGGCCGGCTTCCTGCTGCCGCTGCCGCCCGGTCTGCACCTGCTCGTGGCGGTGCTCGCCGGCGCGCTGGGCGGGGCGATCTGGGGCTTCATCCCGGGCATCCTCAAGGCTCGTGCCGGTGCCCACGAGGTGATCAACACGATCATGCTCAACTACGTCGCCACGTACTTCCTGACCTGGCTCATCGTGCAGAACGGCGTGCAGGACCCGACGCGGACCGACGCGATCAGCAAGGGGGTGGACACGTCCGCCCAACTGCCCCGACTGCTCGGTGACAACCTGCGGGTGCACGCGGGCATCCTGCTCGCCGTGCTGGCCACCTGGGCGGTCGCCTGGCTGCTCAACCGGTCCACGCTCGGCTTCGAGCTGCGCGCGGTCGGCGCCAACCCGGACGCCGCGCGGACGGCCGGCATCAGCGTCACCCGGACGTACATCCTGATCATGGTCTTCTCCGGGGTCCTGGCCGGGCTCGGCGGTTCGAACATGGTGCTCGGCTCCACCGCCAGCGCCCTGACGCCGCTGGTGGTGGCCCAGATCGGCTTCGACGGCATCCTGGTGGCGCTGCTGGGCCGGGTGAAGCCGTGGGGGGTGCTGCTCGCCGCGCTGCTGTTCGGCGCGCTCCAGGCCGGCGGCAACCGGATGCAGTCGTACTCCGGCATCTCGCTGGAGCTGGTGACCGTGCTCCAGGCGCTGATCGTCATCTTCATCGCCGCACCCGCCCTGGTGAAGGCGATCTTCCAGCTCCGGGCCGCACGGGCCGCCCGGTTGCAGACGAGCCTGGCGAAGGGCTGGTAACCGATGTCCACCATGGCTGTCCCCGACGTCGCGGTCGGAGTCGACGAGGGTTTCTGGACCCGGACCCGCAAGGTCGGCCTCACGCTGACGGCGCTCGGCCTGCTGGCGGCGGTGCTGTTCGGAGCGCTCGCCACCGGCCAGCAGGCCCGTTTCACGCTCAGCGACGACGCGGCCGGCGCCGCGCTGGAGATCAACGGCACGATCGGCGCGATCCTGTTCGGGATCATCACGATCGCCGCCGGCGCGGCTCTGCTCGCCGGCGTGCCGAAGCGCTGGTTCCTGCCGGTGCTCGGCGTCGGGCTGGTCGCCTTCGTGCTCTCCTTCCTCTGCTGGCAGGTCTCCGCCGCGCCGACCGGGCAGAACTTCATGCCGCTGGTCAACATCATCCGAGGCACGTTCATCCTGGCTCTGCCGCTGATCTTCGGTGCGCTCGCCGGCGTGCTCTGTGAACGCTCGGGCGTGGTCAACGTGGCCATCGAGGGGCAGTTGCTGATGGGTGCGTTCAGCGGCGCACTGTTCGGCAGCATCTCCGGCAACGTCTGGGTGGGTCTGGTCGCCGCCGCCATCGGTGGCGCGCTCATCTCGCTGCTGCTGGCCGTCTTCGCCATCCGCTACCTGGTGGATCAGGTCGTCATGGGCATCGTGCTGAACCTGCTGGCGGTCGGTGTCACCGGCTTCCTCTACGAGCGGCTGATGCAGACCGACGCGGAGAAGTACAACAGCGCGCCGCGCTTCAGCAACTGGGAGATCCCGCTCCTCAAGGACATCCCGGTGCTCGGGCCGGCGCTGTTCCGCGGCAACATCTTCCTCTACCTCGGCCTGTTGCTGGTGCTGGTGATCCACATCGGGCTGTTCCGTACCCGGTGGGGGCTGCGGACCCGGTCGGTGGGCGAGCACCCGATCGCCGCCGACACGCTCGGCGTCAAGGTGCTGCGGGTGCGCTACCGCAACGTGCTGCTGGCCGGCGTGGTCGCCGGTATCGGCGGCGCGTCGTACACGCTGGCGCTCTACTCGTTCACCAAGAACATGATCGGCGGCAAGGGCTTCATCGCGCTGGCCGCGCTGATCTTCGGACGGTGGAACCCGACCGGGGCGCTGCTCGCCGCGCTCTTCTTCGGCTTCGCCGACCAGCTCGCCACCTACCTGGGTGCCATCAACAGCGTGATCCCGAGCCAGTTCCTGGCCATGCTGCCCTACCTGGCGACGATCCTGGCGGTCGCCGGCCTGGTCGGCCGGGTCCGGGCACCGGCGGCGGACGGCAAGCCCTACATCAAGGGCTGACAACACGCGAAGGCGGCGGTCGACCGGGATCCGGTCGACCGCCGCCTTCGCGTGTGCGCTGTCTAGCAGACGGCGGACGCGTTGTCGTCGAAGTTCACGTTCTTGAATGTGCCGGTGCGGTAGTCGAGCACCTGGACGTTGCTCAGGTTCGAGAGGGAATTGCCTCCCGCTACGCCGAGCTCGTACCCCTTGTTGCGGTAGGGGTCGGGGAACTCGTAGGCGAAGACGGCACTACCGCTCTTGTTGATGATGGACGAGGTGTGGTCCACCACCCGGTTGCCGTTGTCGAAAGTGTTGTCGCCGAGGTCGGTGTCGCATCCGTTCACCCGGAAGACGCCGCCACTGAAGTTCGCGCCCTCGAACAGGCAGACCTGGCCCGACTTGCATTGACTCGCGCTGGCCTGGGCGCTCGTGGTTGTGGCTATGGTGACTCCACCGAGGGCCAGTCCGAACGCGGTCAGCGTAGCCCCGACTCGTTTTGCGATTCGCACAACAGATCCCTTCATGATCGTTCGTACGTTTCGCTGCTGAACGATACCTTCACGCTCTTGACAGCCACTTGATGCGGTAATCGTGGCATTCGAGGTGGTCTGTATGCGCCGCGCAGCCCTGCCGACCGGCACCCTGGCCGCGTCTGACCTGCGTTGCTTCGGCAGAATGATGGGATGACCGAGATCGACTGGGTACGACTTCGCGCCGCCGCCACCGAGGCGATGCGGCACGCGTACGCGCCGTACTCGACGTTCCCTGTCGGGGCTGCCGCGCTTGTCGACGACGGTCGCGTGGTGGTCGGCTGCAACGTGGAGAACGCCGCGTACGGGGTGACGCTGTGCGCCGAGTGCGGAGTGGTGTCCAGCCTGCACGCCACCGGTGGCGGTCGCCTCGTCGCGCTCTCCTGCGTCGACGCCACCGGTGAGCCGTTGATGCCGTGCGGCCGGTGCCGGCAACTGCTCTGGGAGAACGGTGGCCCGGAGTGCCTGGTCGAGACGAAGACCCGCCCGCTGCGGATGGCCGAGCTGCTGCCGCACGCCTTCGGCGTGCAGGACCTGGAGGCGGTGACCGGCGAGACTCCGGTACCGGTGGTCCCGGAGCGGCTGGCCGCCTGGCGCGGCCGCGGCACCGTCTTCGTGCACCCGGACATGTCCGCGGGGCAGCAGGTCTGGACGGCGTACTGGGAGCGGTCGGCCGGGGACGACGCGGGCGCCGAGACCGGAGTGCTGGAGGAGGCGCCGAGCTGGGACGACCCCGCCGAGGCGATCACCTGGGGGCTGGCCCGGACACCGCGCGTCGTCGTGGTGGACGAGACGGGCACGATCTTCTGGGCCGGTGAGGGGGAGCCACCGTTGGAGATCCCGGTTCGGTGGGGTTGAGCTTGGGGGCGGGGGCCGCGGGTTGGGATCTGCAACAGACGAGGAAAAATCTTTCATGAGTGGGTTCGCTGCTGTTGACGTTATTCGGGTCAAGCGGGACGGGGGTGTGCTGTCGGACGCGCAGATCGACTGGGTGATGGACGCGTACACCCGGGGGGTCGTCGCCGACGAGCAGATGTCGGCGTTGGCCATGGCGATCCTGCTCAACGGCATGACCGGGGCGGAGATCGCCCGGTGGACCGCCGCGATGATCGCCAGCGGTGAGCGGCTGGACCTCTCGGCGGTACGGCGTCCCACCGTCGACAAGCACTCCACCGGCGGTGTCGGCGACAAGATCACCCTGCCGCTCACGCCGCTGGTTGCCGCCTGCGGTGCCGCCGTTCCGCAGCTCAGCGGGCGCGGTCTCGGGCACACCGGTGGCACGCTGGACAAGCTGGAGTCCATTCCGGGCTGGCGGGCGGGGCTGAGCAACGACGAGTTCATCAGCCAGCTCGGCGAGGTCGGCGCGGTGATCTGCGCGGCCGGTGCGGGGCTCGCTCCCGCCGACCGCAAGCTGTACGCGCTGCGCGACGTGACCGGCACCGTGGAGGCGATCCCGCTGATCGCCAGCTCGATCATGAGCAAGAAGATCGCCGAGGGCACCGGCGCGCTGGTCCTCGACGTCAAGGTCGGCTCGGGCGCCTTCATGAAGTCCGTCGACCAGGCCCGCGAGTTGGCCCGCACGATGGTGGAGCTGGGTGGCGCGCACGGCGTACGGACGGTCGCCCTGCTCACCGACATGTCCACTCCGCTCGGCCTGACCATCGGCAACGCGGTCGAGGTGACCGAGTCGCTCGAGGTGCTGGCCGGAGGCGGGCCCGCCGACGTGGTGGAGCTGACGCTCGCGCTGGCCCGCGAGATGCTCGACGCCGCCGGCCTGCCGGACGTCGACCCCGGGGCGGCCCTGCGCGACGGCCGGGCGATGGACTCCTGGCGGGCGATGATCCGGGCGCAGGGCGGCGACCCGGACGCGCCGATGCCGACCGCCGCCGAGGTCGAGGTGGTCCGGGCCGACGAGGACGGATACGTGGCGGCCGTCGACGCGTACGCCATGGGACTTGCGGCCTGGCGGCTCGGCGCGGGCCGGGCCCGCAAGGAGGACCCGGTGAGCGCGCCGGCCGGTGTGGTGTTGCACAAGCGGCCGGGTGACGCGGTGCGGGCTGGCGACCCTCTCTACGAGCTCCGGGCCGAGGATCCGGCCCGGATTTCGGCGGCCCTGGCGGAGGCAACTCGCGCGGTGCACATTGCACCGAGCGCGCCGACCGTGGGGCCCCTGGTCATCGAGCGGATCGGCTGACCGGGGCGGCGTGGTGCCGGTCACCTGGGAGCGCTATTGTCGCAGGCCAAAGGCGTCGCGTGCAGACAGGAAGTTGCCCCGTGACCGTACCTGCCCCCGACCCTCGCGAGGTGCGTGAGGCGAGCCTGGACGAGCTGTCCCGGCTCGGCCTGCCGCTGCCGCCGGCCCAGTTTCCGCTCGTGTGGGAACCGGGTGACGAGATCGAGTTGCGCCCCCGGCCCGAGATCGAGGCGCGCATCGCCGTGCTGCACCTCATCCTGGCCCGCTGCTTCGGGATGCCTCCGCAGGCCGCGATGAGCTGGCTGCTCGGCTCGCACCTGGTCGAGATGGTCACCCCGCCGGAGTGGCAGTTCGTGATGGGCGGCAAGGGTGACCACCGTTCGTTCGTGCTGCACCACGACGCGCTCTTCGCGCTGACCTGGGTGCTCGGGTTGAGCAAGCAGCTCGACCCGACCCTGTCCGTGGACGAGCGGCTGGTCGAGCGGCTGCCGCACATCGCCGAGGGGGAGACCTTCGGGCTCTGGCAGTCCCGCATCCTCGCCGCGCCGCAGCATCCGGCCGACGCGGCGGCCCTGCTCGATCTGCACTACTGCCTGGACTGGGCGTACCTGGAGACCGAGCGCAGCGGCCGCCCCCTGCCGGGGATGGTGGACGCCAACGCGATCGGGCAGCGGCGCTGGGCGCTGGAATGGGCGGTGATCCTGCGCGGGCCCTACCACGACGAGCCCCCCGGCTGGGAAGAGGTCGACCTCTCGACCTGAGGTCAGCGGGGTCGGTAGGCGTCCAGCCGGACCGCCACGGACACCCGGACCGGCTCGGGCAGCGCGGCCAGCCGGTCGGCGAGCGCCGCCGGGTCGGTGTGCCAGGCACTCGGACCCATCCCGACCAGCGTGCCGATCTCCGGCCGGGTCAGGGCAAGCTCCGCGCGGTGCTCGGTCGAGCTGACCGGCGTGAAGTGACCACCCAGCGAACCGGCCACCCGGTCGGCCTTGTCCGGGTCCACCCGCAGCAGGCGCAGCGCGTCCACCAGCTCGGTGAGGTGGTCGGCGGCGGGAGTCACCACCAGCAGCGTGCCGGCACGGTCGAGCACCCGGTGGAATTCCGGGCCGTTGCGCGGAGCGAACACGTTCAGCAACACGGCCGCAGCGCCGTCGGCCAGTGGTAGTCGCTGCCAGGTGTCAGCGACCGCCGCCGCCGCCCGGGGGTGCGCCCGCGCCGCGCGACGCAGCGCCGGCTTGGAGACGTCCAGGGCCAGACCCACGGCGTCCGGCAGCGCCGCCAGCACCGCGCCGAGGTAGCGGCCCGTGCCCGCGCCGGCGTCCACCACCAGGGGGTACGCGTCAGAGCCCGCCGCCGGCTGTTCGGGCCGTACCCCTGTGGTTGCGTCCTTTGCTCTGCTTCCCTCCACGCGACAGTGCGGTGCGGAAAGTGTTGCGTCGGTGGAAGCAGAGCAAAGGGCGGGCGGAGCGGCGGCGGCCGAGGTGGGGGCGGGCGGAGCGGCGGCGGTCGGCGGCGCGGGAGTCGCGCGCAGGCGCGCGACGGCCTCGGTCGCGGCGGCGGCGAGCGCGGCCGAGATGACGTCGTAGTGCCCGGCGGCCAGGAAGTCGGCGCGTGCGGCGACCATCTCGGCGCTGTCGCCGACGTGTGGCGCCCGACCGGTGAGCAGGTTCACGTAGCCCTGACGCGCGATGTCGAAGGTGTGCCCGCGCGGACAGCGCAGTGCCCGGGCGGTGCCGGCGGTCGTCTCGGCAAGGGTCTCGCCGCAGACCGGGCAGCTCAGCCGGTCGAGGATGCGCGGGTCCACGTCAGGCCTCCGGGCCCCGTCGGGGGCGGGGCGCGCGGCTCTGCGCGAGGTGGTCGACGACCCGGTGCGTGAACGCGCCGAGCGCCTCGACCTCGGCCGGGGTGAGCAGGTCGAGGAAGTGCTGACGGACGGCGGCCACGTGGCCGGGGGCGGCGGCCTCGATGGCGTTCCGACCCGCTCGGGTGAGTACGACGATCGCGCCGCGAGCGTCGTCCGGGCACTCCTCCCGGGCAACGAGGCCGCGCTGCTGCATTCGGGTCAGGTGGTGGGAGAGTCGACTTCGGGACCAGAGCATCCGGTCCGCCAGTTCGCTGAGGCGCAGCCGGCCCTGCGGCGTCTCGGAGAGGTCGGAGAGCACGTCGTAGTCCGGCTCGGACAGGCCGGCGTCCTCGGTCAGCTCCCGGGCCAGTTCCAGGTCGAGCAGGCGACGCATCCGGCGGTAGCCCCGCCAGGCGTGGTCCTGGCGTTCGTCCAGCCACCGGGTCGCTTCCATGCCGTTCAGCCTAGCGTCTTTGTTGACATGTCATCGAATCGCCTCCTACGGTCGATGACACGTCAACCAATAAGCTGTGGGACCTCTTCGGCGCCCGCGGACGAGGCGTGCTCGTCACCCTGCGCCGCGACGGCCGACCCCAACTGTCCAACCTCGACCACCTGGCCGAACCCGCGTTGATCCGCTGCTCCACCACGGGCGACCGGGCGAAGGTGCGCAACCTGCGCCGCGACCCTCGGGCCAGCTTCCACGTGACAACGCCGGACGGCGGCGCGTACGCGGTCGCCGAGGGAACCGTCACCCTCACCGAGCCGGCAGCGGCAACCGACGACGCGGCGGTCGACGAGCTGGTCGAGGTCTACCGGGGAATCCGCGGCGACCACCCGGACTGGGCGGACTACCGCGCCGCGATGGTCGCCGACGGGCGGGTGGTCCTGCGGCTCGCCGTCGACCGTGTCTACGGCTGGCCAGGATGAGCGGGCTGGCGTGGTCGGCCCCAGCAGGCTGACTAGGGTCTGAGCATGGTCGCAACTATCCGGTACGAGGACATCGTCAAGGTCCCGAAGGCGCTGCTGCACGATCACCTCGACGGCGGGCTGCGTCCGGCGACGATCGTCGAGCTGGCGGCGGAGGTGGGGCACGAGCTGCCCACCACCGACCCCGACGCGCTCGGACGCTGGTTCGTGGAGGCCGCCGACTCGGGGTCGCTGGAGCGTTACCTGGAGACGTTCGCGCACACCGTCGCGGTCATGCAGACCGGGCCGGCGCTGCGCCGGGTGGCGCGTGAGTGCGCGCTGGACCTGGCCGCCGACGGGGTCGTCTACGCCGAGGTGCGCTTCGCTCCCGAGCAACACCTGGAACGGGACCTGAGCCTGGACGAGGTGGTCGAGGCCGTGCTGGCCGGGTTCGCCGAGGGAACCGCCCAGGCCGTCGAGGCGGGTCTGACCATCCGGGTGGGCACGCTGCTCACCGCCATGCGGCACGCCGCCCGCTCGCAGGAGATCGCCGAGCTGGCCGTGCGGCACCGCGACGCCGGGGTGGTCGGCTTCGACATCGCCGGCGCCGAGGCGGGGTTCCCGCCCACCCGCCACCTGGACGCCTTCGAATACCTGCAGCGGGAGAACTTCCACTTCACCATCCACGCCGGTGAGGCGTTCGGCCTGCCGTCGATCTGGCAGGCGATCCAGTGGTGCGGTGCGGACCGGCTCGGTCACGGCGTACGGATCGTGGACGACATCACCCCGGACGGCGCGCTCGGTCGGCTGGCCGCGTACGTCCGGGACAAGCGGATTCCGCTGGAACTGTGCCCGTCGTCGAACGTGCAGACCGGTGCGGTGGCCTCGATCGCCGAGCACCCGATCGGTCTGCTGCGGGACCTGCGGTTCCGGGCCACCGTCAACACCGACAACCGGCTGATGAGCGGCACGTCCATGTCCCGGGAGATGTCGCTGCTGGTGGAGACGTTCGGCTACGGCTGGCGCGAGCTGCAGTGGTTCACCATCAACGCGATGAAGAGCGCCTTCATCCCGTTCGACGAGCGACTGCGGATCATCGACGAGGTGATCAAGCCGGCGTACGCCAAGCTGCTGGCCTGACCTCCGTCAGCCGTGCGGGTGGCCGGTCCGGCCGTGGGAGTGGCCTTCCCGGGCGTGGGAGTGGTGGCCGGCGAGCAGGCCGGCCACCCGGCGCAGCACCTCCCGGGCCCGGGCCGCCTCGGCGCCCAGACCCGTCTGGCGGCGCAGCACCGCGGGCTCCGCCCGCAGCAGCGCCACCCCGCGCCGGACCAGCACCCGGGGTGCCTTGCGCTGCTCGGCCAGGTCGCGGGCCAGCCGGCGCAGGAACGTCGCCCCCCGTGGACGACGCAGCGCGTACGCCCCGGCGAGCAGCCCTCGACGGCGACACTCCTGGACGATCTCGGCGGCGAAAATCCCTTCGGCCACGAAAAGTGGCGATCCGTCGACGTCAAATGGCCGGGTGGCTACCCGTCGATCCGCGCCGATCGCATAAACCGGCACATCGGCGCGGCCCTCGCGGGCAAGTCGCGCAATCGTTTCGACGGCGGTCGAGGCGTCCCAGGACTGCGGAGATTCCCAATCGACCTGGCCGTTTCGTCGCGGCAACGTAGGGTCATCGCCGTCTTTGTAGAAGTCGTCCAGGCACAGCACCGGCAGGCCGGTTTGCTGCGCAATGTACGACTTTCCGGAGCCTGAGGGGCCGGCGAGCAGGACGACGCGGTGGGGATTTTCCATTACCTTCAGTTACTCCGGCCAGACAGACTGCTATCAAATCGCATCAACATCTCATCACACCTTGAGCCGGTGACAACCTGGGCTTTCTTCTTGCCGGGCGTCGTGATGGAATCTCGGGGGTCCGACCCGCCGGGTCGGTCGCTGGGCGTTGCCCGGGGCAACGCGTTCAAGCTGTAATCGCGAGGGCGGTGACGTGAGCAAACGGCCAAAGACGGCGGGCTCCTTCCTGTCGCGACTGCGCCGGCCGGCCAGTCGACTCCGGGACATGCCGATCTGGTCCAAGCTCGGTCTCATCATGATCGTGCCGACCATCGCCACGGTCGTTGTGGGCACCAGTGGTCTCGTCGACCACCTGGACTCGCTCAACAATGCCAACCGGGCCGGCGACCTGGCCAACCTGTCGAGCTATTCGGGTGACCTGATCGACACCCTGCAGGACGAGCGGACCACCGCCGTGCTGCTGCTCCAGGCGACGGGTACCCAGCCGAAGGCGCAGTACCAGGAGGCCTACAACCGGGTGAACTCCCGGGTCGACCAGGCGACCGGTCCGTACCGGCAGCAGCGGGGCGACGTCGAGGACCTGCCGGGCAGCCTCGAAGGCCTGCTCGACGGCATCGACCAGAACCTCAAGGACCTGCCGGGCGTCCGCAGTCAGGTGTTCGCCGGCAAGCTCAAGCTCGCCGAGGCCGTCCAGGCGTACGAGGGTCTCATCAACGACCTGCTCGCCATCCGTGACTCGGCCACCCAGCTCGCCGGCAACAGCGACCTGAGCGACCGGATGCGGGCCGCCGCGGCCGTGGCGCGCGAGAAGGAGTTCCTCGCCGTCCGCCGGGTCGTCGTCCACCGGGCCCTCGGGGTGCAGGGCGGGCAGCGGCTGACTCCGGCACTGCGCACCGACTACATCGCCAGCGGCACCGGCCAGCAGCAGGCGCTGCAGAGCTTCAAGGCGGTCGCCAGCCCGGACGAGGCGAAGTTCCACGACCAGACGGTCGCCGGTGGTGACCGCCGTGAGGCGCAGAAATACACCGGCTGGATCGACGGCAACACCACCGGCGACATGCGCGGCGCTCCCTTCGGTCCGGACCAGTGGGACGCGGCCATGACGGCCAACGCCAAGCTGATCCGCTCCGTGGAGACCAAGCTTGACGGCGACGTGGTGGCCGAGGCCGACAACCTGCGTTCGGACGTCCAGCGTCAGGTGTTCCTGGAGACCGGCCTGCTGCTCAGCATGCTGCTGCTGGCCATCCTCTTCGCGTACCTGGTCGCCCGCTCGATGGCTCGCTCGCTGCGTGAGCTGCGTCAGGGCGCGCTCTCCGTCGCCCAGTACGGCCTGCCGCAGGCGGTGGCCCGACTGCGTGACCCGCAGGTCGTCGGGCAGCTCTCCCCGGTGCAGTTGGCCAACCAGATCGCCGAGCCGCTGCCGGTCCGCAGCAAGGACGAGTTCGGTCAGGTGACCGAGGCGTTCAACGCCGTCCACCTGGAGGCCGTCCGCACGGCCGCCGAGCAGGCGGCGCTGCGTGCCTCCGTCGCGACCATGTTCGTCAACCTGGCCCGTCGTTCGCAGATCCTGGTCGACCGCCTCATCGGGCACCTCGACCGGCTGGAGCGCGGCGAGGAGGACCCGGACCGGCTGGCCGAGCTGTTCCAGCTCGACCACCTGGCCACCCGGATGCGCCGCAACGACGAGAACCTGCTCGTTCTCGCGGGTGCCGACTCCACCCGCGTGCAGCGCGAGCCGGCGGCGCTCATCGACGTGCTGCGCGCGGCGCAGTCCGAGGTCGAGCACTACACCCGCATCGAGTTCGGTGTCATCGACCGGGACATCGAGGTCGCCGCGCACGCGGTCAACGACCTGGTGCACCTCGTCGCCGAGCTGTTCGACAACGCCACCGCGTTCTCCCCGCCGGACTCGCAGGTCATGGTCGAGGCCCGCCGGGTCGGTGACCGCGCCTCGCTCTACGTGGAGGACCGCGGCATCGGCATCAGCCGCGAGCAGCTGCACGAGCTCAACGACAAGCTCGCGACGCCGCCGCAGGTGGACGTGGCGGTCTCCCGGATGATGGGCCTGGTCGTGGTCGCCCGCCTGGCGTCGCGGCACGGCGTTCGTGTCGAGCTGCGCCCCGGCGCCGACCGTGGCACGGTCGCCGACGTCACCCTGCCGACCTCGGTGCTGGTGCCGCGGGCGCTCTCCGGCCGGGTGCAGCAGCCGCCGGCCCTTCCCGCCGCCGGCGGCCCGCAGTCCGCTGGGCCGTCGCCGGTCCTCGGCGCGCTGCCCGCGCTGGGCAACGGGTCACGCCCCGGCGAGTCCGGCAACCAGGTCACCCTCGGTGGTCGGCCGTTCGATCCGGCGTCGCGCAACGGTGCCGGTACGCCCGCCAACACGGGCGCGTACCGGTCGATGCCCGCCTGGTCGGACCTGACCGGTGCGAGCGCGACGAACGGCGTCAACGCGGGCGACGGGTTCACCCCCCGGAGCGCCAACGGGCAGACCATCGACCCGCTGCCGCAGCGTCGGGCCGGTGACGAGCCGAACGGCGGCCAGCAGCCGAACATCCCGCGGCAGCTTCCCAGCAGCCCGGAGGCGCACCCGTACTCCGCACCGCCGGTCTCCGCCCAGCCCTACTCCGCCCAGCCCTACTCCGGCGCGCCGGTCTCCGCCTCGCCGGCGTCCGGCCAGCCGTACTCCGGTCAGCCGTACTCGGGTGCGCCGTACGGCAACCCGCCGGTGTCCGCCGCTCCGGCCTCCGGTCAGCCGTACTCGGCGCCGCCGGCCTCCAGCCAGTCGTTCAGCGGCTTCACCCCCCGGTCCGCCCCGCCCGCTCCGGCACCCAGCGCTCCGGCGCCGCCGGCCTGGCCGCCGGTCCCCGGTGGCGAGCGGGACGCGCAGACCCCGCCTGTTCCCGAGCGGCTCGCCGCCGCACTGGACATGACGACGGAACTGCCCCGGGTGCCGCGACCCGGCGAACAGCCGACCACCGCGGTCCAGCCATTGGCCCCCGCGCCGCAGCCTCAGGCGCCGTCGGCCCCGCAGGCCCAGGCAGCGCCGGCACCGGCCCGTCCCGCGCCGCGGCAGCCGCAGGCCCAGAACCGCCAGCGGTACGCGGACGAGACCATGGAGCTGCCGATCTTCCGGGAGCTCGAGTCCGCCTGGTTCCGTACCCGTCGTCCGGGGTCGGAGGAGACCGTGACCGCTGCCGCGCCGTCGGCCAACGGCGGGGACGCGACCCAGCAGTTCGCCGCGGTCGATGCCAGCGGTCGGGCAGCCCACAAGACACCACCCGGGACGACAGGTAACACACCGATGGCAGACACTCCGACGGCCGGAGGAGCGCCGCGGGACAACGGGTCGACAGCGAACGGGGGCCCACGCCCCGGCCTCGCCGAGGGCCTGCCGAACCGTCGGCCCCAATCGCAGAGCAACGGCTGGCAGACCGCCGCCGACGACGGCTGGCGTGCGGCCTCGGCCGCGGCCACCGCGGCGCCGGTGAACGAGACCACCACGACCGGCCTGCCCAAGCGCAAGCCGATGGCGCAGCTGGTGCCGGGCGCGGTGGAGAAGCCCGCCACCTCGGTCCAGCGACGTTCCCCGGAGGCGGTCCGTGGCCTGCTCTCCGCCTACCACCGGGGCGTGCAGCGAGGGCGTAGCACCTCGGACAACCCGACCAGCCCGGAGGAGACTCCGGGAGGGCAGCAATCCTCGCAGTCTGGCTCAGGCCCAGCGGCCGGGAGCGGGCAGAAGGAGCAAGAAGGATGACAACTACGCAGGATCTTGGTTGGCTGCTGGCCAACTTCGCCGACCGGGTGCCGGGTGTCGCACACGCGGTCGCCGTCTCGGCGGACGGCCTGCTCCTCGCGTCGTCACGGGACCTGCCGCGGGACAGGGCAGACCAGCTCGCCGCGATCGCGTCCGGTCTGGTCAGCCTGACCCAGGGTGCGGCCCGCTGCTTCGAGGGAGGCGCGGTGTTGCAGACCGTCGTGGAGATGGACAATGGCTTCCTGTTCCTGATGTCCATCTCGGACGGCTCGTCCTTCGCCGTGCTGGCGGCCCGCAGCTCCGACGTCGGGCAGGTCGGCTACGAGATGGCGCTACTGGTCGACCGGGTGGGCGACGCCCTGACCCCGCAGCCGCGTGCGGCCGCGGGCATGCTGGGCTGACGCCTCGCCGATCGTGCGGTCGGCGCAACTGAAACGACAAGAACGACGAGTTCCACCGGTGGGAGCCGGTACGGGGTGCGAAGGAGGTGAGCGGCGACATGGCCGATCGTGACGAGCCGACCGGAGCGTTGGTCCGTCCATACGCCGTGACCCGTGGTCGAACCCGTCCCCGGCTCGACATCGCGCTGGAGGCGCTCGTCGAGACGACGGTGCGCGGCCGCACCGCTGCCAATGGCAACGGTGGTGGCCGTGAACACCAGTACATCGCCGCGCTGTGTGACGGACGCGTGCAATCGCTCGCCGAGATTGCGGCGCGGATGCAGCTGCCGCTCGGTGTGGCCCGGGTGCTCATCGCCGACATGGCGACGGACGGCCTGGTCGCGGTCCACGAGCCGACCATCCTGGACGACTCCGATGACGCGGTGGGCACTGAACTGCTGGAGAGGGTGCTGAGTGGACTTCGCAGGCTCTGACATGTCGCACCGCCCACCGAACCCGAGTGGGCGCGTGACGTCGGCGAAGATCGTTATCGCCGGTGGATTCGGCGTCGGCAAGACGACGCTGGTCGGCTCGGTCTCGGAGATCACGCCGCTGACCACCGAGGCCATCATGACCTCGGCCGGCGTGGGCGTCGACGACACCCGGCAGGTGCCGGGCAAGACGACGACCACGGTGGCCATGGACTTCGGCCGGATCTCGATCGACCGTGATCTGATCCTGTACCTGTTCGGTACGCCGGGTCAGACCCGATTCTGGTTCATGTGGGACGAACTGGTGCGGGGTGCGATCGGTGCGGTCGTGCTGGTGGACACTCGCCGGCTGGCCGACTGCTTCGCGGCGATCGACTTCTTCGAGCACCGACGGCTGCCGTACCTGGTGGCCATCAACTGCTTCGACGGGATGCAGTACCACGACCCGCAGGACGTCCGGGACGCCTTGGCGATCTCGAGCGACGTGCCGGTGGTGGCCTGCGACGCCCGTAACCGGGAGTCGACGAAGCACGTGCTGATCTCGCTGGTCGAGTACGTGCTCACCATGCGCCGTACGCGCGCCGTCGCCCCGGCCTGACCGGGAGCTTCCGCGCCCGGTGGTGGCCTTGGCCGCCACCGGGCGTCGAGTGCTTTCCAGGCAGCGGCGGCGGGGCCGCTTGCATACCCCCGTCCGCCCGCTGAGGCGCCCCAGGAGCGGTCCCGTCCCCGCTGGCCCGCAATCACCCCAGCCCTCGCGGCCCGCGTCTCGCCCAGCGCCGACCAGCGTCCTGTCTGCTGGTCGCGGGCAGCGCGTTCAATGGGTCCGGGAACGTTCGCAAACGTTTCGCGCCCTCCGTCTGCCAGACGGAGGGCGCGAAAACGACTCAGATGCGGGTGACGGTCAGGACTGGTAACCGGCGGATCGGTACTCGTACTCGCGGTCGTCGTCGCGGTCCCCGTGGTCGCGGCTGAAGTCCCACCCGCCGGCGGCCTCGCGGCCCGGACGGCCGCCCACCGCGAACCCGCCGATCTCCTGGCCACGCCGCCAGCCACGGAAGTAGCCCGTGGTGTTCTCCGCGAGGCTCGCCGCGTCACGCACTATCCGCAGCGGACGCTCCTCGCGCAGCGGGGAGCCCGGGACCAGGTTGGCCTGCGGGACGCGCTTCGGCAGACCGGCGTTGGTCTCGGCGCCGACCGCGGGGCGGGCGGCCTGCTCGGCGGCCTGCCAACCGGTGTCGGCCGTGGTCGACCAGTCCAGATCGGACTCTTCCTCGCTGTGGCCCACGAACCAGGCGGACTTGGCCTGCGCGAAGATCAGCAGATCACCGTCTCCCTCGTCGGCGACCGGCGGCGGCCGGTGCTCGACCGGGGGCGACGGCCGGTGCTCGACGGCCCGCTCGACGCGGGGCGCGGGACGGCCGTTGCGGGCAGCCTGCTCGCGGTCGACCAGCCGCAGTGGGGGAGTGTCCAGACGGGACTCCGCCGAGGGTGGGTTGAGACCTTCCCGCAGCGCCCGGTCCGCCAGCGGCGGCGGCTCGACCAGCCGCAGCATGGGGGGCTCCTGGGGCAGGTCGTCGGCCAGCCAGGGCGGCGTGACCCGCCCGTCGGCCCGGCCCGGTTCGGTCGGAGCCTCGACGCCGCGGTTGCCGCCGTACGGGTAGGCGACCGGGTTGTTCGGCGAGCTGTCGGCCGGGTCCTCCGGGTTGTTGACCAGGGGCCAGTTCGCCCGGGAGCCCGGAGGCGCGGACTCCTGCTCCGGCCGGGGAGCGGGCACCGGGATGCTGAGGTCGGTGACGCTGAAGCCGCCGGTGGGCGGATCCTCGACCGACGGCCGCTGCGGGTGGCTCTGCCGCTCGCCGTTGGTCTTCGGGCGGGGCGGGATGACCGTACGCTGCCGCTCGGCCCGAGCGCTGTTGATGGCGGCGGTGGTCAGCGTCGGCCGGAACGGCTCGCCCGCCTCGGCCGGCGGCACCGCGCCGCGCTGGGCCGGCGCGATCGGGGTGATGCCCGGGGGCGGGGGTGGCGGCGACGAGACCGGCCGGTTGGTCGGGCCGTCGATCCGGCTCGGCAGCGGTTCGCCGCGTCCGGGCGGCGGGGACACCAGCGGACCGGCCATCGCGGCCGGTGCGACAGGCG
The DNA here is from genome assembly GCF_043197485.1 of Micromonospora sp. NPDC049102. Classification (NCBI taxonomy): domain Bacteria; kingdom Bacillati; phylum Actinomycetota; class Actinomycetes; order Micromonosporales; family Micromonosporaceae; genus Micromonospora; species Micromonospora sp. NPDC049102. Next base: position 29,039 of record NZ_JBICTE010000005.1, read on the forward strand.
CGGGCGCGACCGGTGGCGGGGTGATCGGAGCGGGGGCTACCGGTGGCGGCCCGAGCGGTCGAGGCGACGCCAGGGGGGCGCTGCCCGGTGCCGGCTCCGGCCGGCTGCGCCGACCAGCGACGGGCGTGGGCTCGGCGGCGGCCGGGGCCGGTCGGACGGAGCGCAGGCCGGCGGCGGTGCCGGCGAGGCCGGTCAGCTCGCCGACCGCTTCGCCGCGACGGGCGGCGGCCCGGCGGCCGGGGGCCGGGGCAGGGGTGCTGACGCGCGCGCCGAGCGCGCTGACCAGCGCCTCGCAGCCGGCGTCGCAGGCTCGTACGGAGGCGACGGCCTGCCGGACCGTCTCGGCCACGGCGGAGGTGAGCGCCCGGTTGACGGCGGCGCGACGGGGCGTCTCCGAGATGGCGACCCGCAGCGCGGTGACCGCTTCGTTGATCTCTTCGGCGTCGGCGACACCGTCCGCCGCCAGGTGCGCGGCGATGGCGTCCGCGGCGACGGACACCTCGCGGCCACGGGCGATGGTGCCACCGAGCATGCCCGGCTCGGGCAGCGCGTCCAGGACGGCCAGCGACACCGGCTCGGCCGGGTCCGGGTATGCGCGCAGCGCCGCCGGGTAGAGCTCCCGCAGCACCTCGCGCAGCGCCACGGCGGCGGAGTGCCGCCCGCTGGCCAGGGCGGCGTGGGCGGCGAGCACCTGCTTGTAGCCGGCGAGGTCCCGGGGCGCCGGCAGCGTGACGGCGGAGAGAGCACCGGCCTGCAACGCGCGGGCCAGACCGACGGCCCTGCGCTCGGCCGGGGGTGACTGCATCTCCTCCAGCGAGTCGTCGTCGGCGAAGCGCTCGGCGAAGTCGTCCACCGAGTCGTCGTCGGCGATCGCGAGGGGTCGACCCGCCGCGCTCAACAGCGAGGTGACCGTGTGGTCGTCGCTGTCGGCGGCGATGGCCGCACCGCTCGGCCCGCCCGACCGCTCCACGAGCAGCGCGACGAGCTGGGCGTAGCCAGCCGCGTCGTCGCCGATCTCGCAGACATGCAGCAGACGGCCTGCGTCGTCGACCACAGCGGACGTCAGCGTCGAACCGGCCGAGGCCGGTCGGTCAGCCGAATCCGCCGAGGCCAGACCGCAGTACACGCGCACGAGCGCCACGGCGTCGTCCTCCTCCCGGGACAGGTCTTCCTACTGCCAGCAACTGATGCTCCCCGGTACGGGTCAGTCGCGCCAGTCCACCACCGCAGAGATCTTGCCGACAATGGTGCGCCAACCCAAACTCGCGGTTTGTGCCCCGATCTTCTTCAGGCGTCGCCGGCCCATGAAAGCGCCGATGCCACCGTTGACCGTGGCGCGCAGCGCCTCGTCGAGGTTGTCGAGGCTGGAGCCGGCGGAGAGCATGTCCAGGACCGCAGGCAGGCGCAACGCGTACGACACGTCGCGGGCGACCTCGCCGGCCTCGATCAGCAGGGTCGAATCCCAGGTGTCGTGGCCGCCCCGCAGGTTCTCCACGACGAGGTCGAGCTCGTACGTGTCCTCGTCGAGCGGCACGATGTCGGCTGGCTCCACCCGTTCGGACAATTCATTCCAGCTGTCCAGTTGGGACAGATCGTTGGGCGCGCCGGAACGGACGAAAGTGACCAGCGACTCGGGGGTCTTGAACAGCAGCAGCTTGCCCCGGTGGCTGAGGAAGACCGGCACCTCCTCGTCGGTGGCGTCCTCGTCCTCGTCGGTCGCGTCGGCGTCCTCGTCGGTCGCGTCTGCATCGGCGTCGCGGCGCCGGCGCGACGGCTCTTCCTCGTCGCTGTCGGCGAACTCCTCGGCCAGCTCCTCGTCGAGGATGACGACGGTCTCGTCGTCCTCCTCCTCGATGACCTGCCGGCGGGCGAGGAACGGGTCGTCCTGGTCGCGCTCGGTCACGTCGGTCGGGGTCAGCGATCCGGCCGGCCGGTACGCCCGCAGCGTGAAGCCTGTGCCCGCCGGTAGGGCGATCTCCACCGGGTCGATCCGCAGCTCTTCCCAGAGCGACCGGTCGGCCGCCGCGCGGGGGGTGTCGTCGGCCTCGTCGGCCTCGTCTGGCTCGGCCGGGCCGGTGGTGTCGTCGAGCTCGGGCTCGTCGGCGTCGGGCCGTTGGGGCGACTGGCGGGCCACGCTGACCTCCGTGTGCTTCGGGTTGCCCACCCGCCGGGGTCTCGACCGGCGAGTGACTCTGGGCACATACCCTAGTCGGCGACCCGGGAAGCCCGGAGCCCGCACCCCGGTGGCCGGCGGAGGAACCTCTCGTACCTGCGGGTGCGCGATGGTGGCGGACCGGCCCCCTGACAAGTAGCGTAGCTACACATGAAGGCCCAGTCGCTGCACGGTCACCTCGACGCCCTTCTGCTCGCCGTCCTCGAACAGGGCGCGCTGCACGGCTACGCCATCATCGAATCCCTGCGGACACGCAGTGACGGCAGTCTCGACCTGCCCACCGGCACGATCTATCCGGCGCTGCGCCGGCTGGAGCGCGCCGGGCACGTGGCGAGCACCTGGAGCACCGTCAACGGTCGCGAGCGGCGGACGTACCAGCTCACCGATCCCGGCCGCCGCGCACTGGCCGCGGAGCGGGCCGGATGGCAGGAGTTCCGGGTGACGGTCGGTCGGTTCCTCGACCCCGGCAGCCCGCCCGTCACCCCCGCCTGAGCGGCGATCGGGTCAGCGCGCGGTGGCCCGAACCCAGCCGCGCGCCGCGCGCGTCAGCGAGAAGTTCGCCGCACTCACCACCACCATGCCGACGATCATCGGCGGCCAGGTCAGCGCCGCGTCCCACATGTCGATCGACCACACGAAGAGGGCGCCACCGGCCGCCATGCCGAGGGCCAGCGCGCCGGTCAGACCGATGCCCACCGCTCGCTGCGCCACCGCCAGGTGGGGTCGCGGCGACCGCGCGCCCGCCCAGATCACCAGCAGGCCGGTCACCGCGAGCAGCAGCCCGCCGGCCCAGATCCAGTCGACAGTGGCGGACAGCAGCCGGTAGGCCGCGGGCGGTTGTGGGCCGGCGCTCCAGCTCGACCCGCGCCACGTGAGGTCGCCGGCCGCGACCAGGACCCCGGCCACGGCCAGCATCCGCAGGGAGAGGCCGCGCAGGGCGGCCACCGCCAGCTCCGCCTGCCAGGAGGGCAACACCTGCGCCGCCGAGCCGAACTCGGCCACCGCCCGGCGCTGCGCCTCGGTGGGCGGCAGACCACTCTCGCGGTACGCGTCGACGGCGTCCAGCAGGTCGTGGCGCGCCTCGGTCAACAGGTCGGACTTCAGCCGTGCCGGACCCTGCAACCGAGACTCCAGCTCCCGCAGGTGCTCGTCGACCAGGAAGTCCTCCGCGTGCCGCATGGCACCACCCTGCCACGGGCGCAACAGCACCCACGTCGGGGAGATCCCTGGTCCGTCCCCGAAACGCCTCAGGGGGCCAGCGCCAGGTACCCCCGCTCGGCGGCCGCCTGGAGAAGCCACTGGTTCCGGTACCAGCCGGGGACGGCGACCAACTCGGCGTGCCGGCCGCGCTGGATCACCCGACCACCGTCGAGGACGACGATCTCGTCGAGGTCGGCCAGCCCACTGAGCCGGTGACTGATCAAAAGGACCGTGTGCCCGACGGGGGTGGCGGCGAGAGCGGAGGCGAGTACCGCGTCGGCGGCGGCCGGGTCCAGCCCCTCGGTGGGCTCGTCGAGCACGAGCACCGGCGGTGCGGCGAGCAGTGCCCGGGCGAGCGCGAGCCGCTGCCGCTGGCCACCGGAGAGCTGCCCACCCTCCTCGCCGACCAGCGTGTCCCAACCGGCCGGCTGGGCGCGTACCCAGTCCAACAGGCCGGCGGCCGTCACCGCACCGGTCAGCTCGTCCTCGCTCGCCCCGGCCCGTCCGAGCAGCAGGTTCTCCCGGACTGTGGCGTGGAAGACGTACGCCTCGGCGAGTAGCCCACCGACGACGGAGGGCAGCGTCTCCTCGCCGTACGCGGACAGGTCGTGGCCGGCAAGGGTGACGTGGCCGGTGGTGGGCTGGACCGCCCCGGTGAGCACCGCGGCCAGGGTGCTCTTGCCGGCACCGCTCGGGCCGACGACGGCGATGCGGCGGCCCGCGGGCAGGTCCAGGTTCATCCGGTCCAGCGCCGGTGCGGCACCGGCCCGGTATCGGACGCTCACCTCGACGAAACGCAGGTCGTGCGGGCCGGCCGGGTCGGTCACCGGCGGAGCGGACGTGACCGTGGGCGTGTCGGCGTCGAGGAGGGCGGCGACCCGGGTCAGGCCGGGCCGCAACTGGGTCCACTGCCGGGCGGCCGAGACCAGGGCCAGCGCCACCTCCACGGCGGCCAGGGTGCCGACGGCCAGCACCCCGACGAGAACGCCCCGTACGTCGGCGGCCAGCGCGACCAGCACCACGGCGGCGGCGGTCAGGCCGGCGACCAACACCCCGACCGCGTCCACCGCGAAGCCCGTGGCCGCCAACCGGCGTTCCAGGCGCGCCAACCGGTCGGCCCGCTGCACGGCGGCGCGCAGTGCGGCGTCGGTCGCCCCGAACGCCGCCAGGTCGGCGGCACCGTGGGTGAGGTCGACGGCGTCGGTGGCCAACGCGCCGCGCAGGGGCGCCACCTCGGCCGCGCTGCGCCGGGTGACCACGGTGGCCAGCGCCGGCAGCGCCACACCGGCGACGACCAGCCCGACGGCGAGCACACCGGCTGCCGGCGGTGAGATAAGCGTCGCCCCGATCACCGCCAGCACACCGACCAGGGCCGCCGCCGCGCCCGGCACCAGGACCCGCAGCAGCAGGTCCTGGACCGCCTCGACGTCGGAGACCAGCCGGCTCAGGACGTCCCCCGAGCGGTGTGGGGAGTGTCGACGGGCCGCGAGGGTGCCGAAGACCCGGGCGCGTACGTCGGTGATCATGCGAAGGACGGCGTCGTGCCCGGCGAGCCGTTCGCTGTAGCGGAAGACGCCCCGGCTGATGGCGAGGGCGCGGACGGCGACGATCGCCACGGTGAGCCGGTCCAGGGGCGGCTGACCGGCGGCGCTCATCAGCAACCACGTCGCGGTGGCCATCAGGGCGAGCCCGGCGAGCTCGGTGGCGGCGGCGAGCAGCCCGGCGCCGGCCAGGCGACCCAGGTACGGGCGGGCCAGCCGCAGCACGGCACGCTCGGCGGCGATCCTCCCGGTCGGTGGCGCGTCGGCGTCCGGCCCGACGGTCACCGGCTCCCGCGTGCTGCTCATCGGGTCGCCTCCCCGGTCGGTACGGGCGTCAGCTCGGTGACCCTGCCGTCCTCGACCCGCAGGATGCGGTCGGCGTCGGCCAGCAGCGCCGGCCGGTGCGCGACAAGCAGCGCGGTGCGTCCCGCGACCAGCCGGCGGGTGGCGTCGAGCACCACGGCCTCACTGGCCGTGTCCAGCCGCGCGGTGGGCTCGTCGAGCAGCACGACCGGCGCGTCCCGCAGGAACGCCCGGGCCAGCGCCACCCGCTGCCGCTGGCCGCTGGAGAGGCCGTGGCCGCGCTCGCCGAGCAGTGTGTCCAACCCGGCGGGCAGGCCGGCGACCACGTCGTCCAGGGCCGCGTCGCGCACCGCGGTGGCGACGGCCCGGGGCGGGGTGTCCGGTGCGCCGAGGCGGATGTTGTCGGTCAGCGTGGCGGCGAACAGGTGGGCGCGCTGCGGCACCCAGGCGACGTGTCGACGCCAGGCGTCCAGGTCGACGGTGGCGAGGTCGACCCCGTCGACGGTGACCCGACCGGCGGTCGGCGTCACGAAGCCGAGCAGCAGACCGAGCAGGGTGCTCTTGCCGGCGCCGCTGGGCCCGATCACGGCGATCCGCTCGCCGGGTCGGATGGTCAGTGTCACGTCGCGCAGCGCGGTGGTCCGCTCGTACGCCACGGTCACCGCCTCGAGGTGGATCTCACCGCGCCCGTCGGGGACGGCCGCGGCCTCGGCGGAGCGGGGGTTGCCGGGGGCGGCTGAGACGGTGAGCGCCTCGTCCAGCGCCGTCAGCCCCTCCATGCTGGCGTGGAAGCGGCTGCCGGCGGCCCGCAGCGGCAGGTACGCCTCCGGCGTGAGCAGCAGCACCAGCAGCGCGGTGTGCAGCGCCAACCCGCCGCCGAGCAGCCGGATGCCGACCGGCACCGCGACCAGCGCCACCGAGAGGGTGGCGACCAGCTCCAGCACCAGCGCGGAGAGGAACGCGATCCGCAACGTCTTCATGGTGGCGGCCCGGTGCCCGTCGGCCATCCGGCGCACCACCTCGGTCTGTGCCCGGGCCCGCCCGAACGCCCGCAGGGTCGGCAGCCCGGCGACCATGTCCAGGAAGTGTCCGCCCAGCAGGGAGAGCCGCCGCCACTGCCGTTCGGTGGCGGCCTGCGCCTGCCAGCCCAACAGCGCCCCGAAGACCGGGATCAGCGGCAGCGTCAACGCGATGATCAACGCCGAACTCCAGTCGGCGAGGACGATCCGCGCCAGCACCGCCACCGGCACCGTCACGCTGAGCACCAACTGCGGCAGGTATCCGGTGAAGTACGCGTCCAACGCGTCCAGCCCACGGCCGGCCAGGGTGGCCAACTCGCCGGCCCGCTGGCCCGCCACCCAGCCCGGCCCGTGCCGGCCCACCGCCCCGAGCAGGTCGGCCCGCAACGTGGCCTTGACCGTGGCGGCGACCCGCGCGGACACCGTGCCCTGCGCCCAGACCAGCGCCGACCGGGCGGCGACCGCGAGCACGAGACCCGCCAACGCCGGCCGGTTCAGGCGCCCGTCGAAGGCGCTCGCGAGCACCGTCGCCAACGCCGTGGCCTGCGCGACGATCAACGCGGCGGCGAGCACGCCGAGGATCGCGAGCACGGCGAGATCGCGCCGGGCCGCGGGGACCCGACGCAGGAGACGCGGGTCGAAGGGACGGCGGTTCACCAGTACACCGGTGCCCCGCCGTCGGTCCGTCCCCGGAAAACCCACCAGCACATCGCCTGGAAGCCTAGTAGGGCCGGCAGCAGCGGCAGCGCCACCCAGCCGAGCAGCCGCAGCGTCGGCGCGCTGGCGGCGGCGTCGGCCACTCGCAGCGAGGCCTCCGGGTCGGCCGTGGACACCAGCACGTAGGGCCACAGGGCCGCGCCGACCAGCGCCACCGGCAGCGCGAGGGCCGCGCCGGTGGCGATCAGCGCCCACCCCGGCCGCCGCAGCGCCAGCGCCGCCCGGGCCGCCAGCAGCGCCGCCACCAGCAACACCGGCAGGAGTACGGCCACCGCCGGTCGCTGGACGGCGTCGCGTACCCGGGAGGAGAGCAGGCCCGCGACGGTGGCCAGGGCGACCGCGCAGAGTGCCACCGGCACCAGCCGGCGGGCCGTGCGGCCGGCCACGGCGGCGGCATCGGCCGGCAGTCGCAGCGTGAGGAAGGCCGCACCGTGCACCGCGACCAGGGCGAGCATGGCCAGCCCGGCGGCCGCGGCGAACGGGGTGGCCAGGTGCGCGATCCCCGCGACGTGCCCGTCGGCCTGACGGGGTACGCCCTGCAACAGCGCGGCGAGCACCACTCCCCAGCCCAGCGCGGCGAGCGCGCTGCCGACGACGATGACCCGGTCCCAGCGGGCGCGGACCCGTTCGTCGCTCGGCCGGCTGCGCAGTTGCACGCCAGCGGTGACCAGGATGACGCCGACCAGCGCGCCGGCGACCGCCGGGTAGCAGCCGGCGAGCAGTTCGCCCTCCAGCACCGGGAACGCGCCGAACAGGATGCCCACGGCGGCGACCAGCCAGACCTCGTTGCCGAGGAAGAACGGGCCGAGGGCGGTGAGCGCGGCCCGCCGCCCGGCCGGGGTGCCGCCCCGGGCGAGCAGCAACCCGACGCCGTAGTCGTAGCCGGCGAGCACCAGGTAGCAGGCGAAGAAGAGGCCGAGCAGGGCGTACCAGACGAGGTCCACGGGTGAGTCTCCTCAGGCGAGCACGGGTTCCGGCTGGGCCGGTTCGGTGGGTGGTGCCGGCGGGCGGCCGAGGGCCGGGTCGACGGCCCCGCGGCCCGCGTGACGGGCGAGCAGCACCCAGTTGGTGACGGCGAGGGTGCCGAGCAGCAGGCTGAAGCCGATCAGCGAGGTGAGCATCACCGGCGCGCCGACTCCGGAGACGGCCTGCTCGGTGGGGAGCAGCCCGTACGCCACCCAGGGCTGGCGGCCGACCTCCCGGGCGATCCAGCCGAGGATCACCGCGACGAACGGCAGCGGTGCGCCGAGCAGGATCAGCCAGAGCGGGAAGCGCAGCCGGATGATCCAGTCGCGAAAGAGCAGGGGCAGCAGGAACCAGACGCAGCCGAGCGTGAAGCCGATCAGGATCATGAAGCCGAGCCCGACGCTGGCCAGTACCGGCGGGGTGTAGTCGCCGGGGCCGAACCGCGTCGTCCACTCGCCGATCAGCGCCTGCGCCTCGGGGCTGTCCCCGCCGAACTTGGTCGGTTGTACCGCCCCGACCGGCCCGAACTGGGCGAAGCCGAAGCCCTGCACCAGGCTGATCGCCAGCGCGGCGGTGACCAGGCCGATCCGCAACGAGGTGCGAAAGAGCGCGAAGTCGGGCGTACGCCGGATCAGGTGCCACGCGCTGACCGCCGCCATCAGCATCCCGCCGACCAGGAGCGCCGCGGAGACCACGTGCCCGAACGCCATGCCGAGACTGGGGTTGGTGAGCAGCGCGCCGAAGTCGGTGAGGTGGGCGATGCCGTCGTGGACCTCGTACCCGACCGGGTGTTGCAACCAGGAGTTGGCCACCATGATCCAGAAAGCCGAGGCGTACGCGGTGAGCGCCACGCCCCAGAGCAGCGTCAGGTGGACGCCCTTGCCGAGGCGGTGCCAGCCGAAGATCCACATGCCGAGGAACGTGGACTCCAGGAAGAACGCCACGAGCGTCTCGATCGCCAGCGGTGCGCCGAAGACATTGCCGACGTAGCGCGACAGGCCACTCCAGTTCAGCCCGAACTGGAACTCCATCACGATGCCGGTGGCGATGCCGAGCACGTAGTTGATCACGTAGAGCTGGCCCCAGAACCGGGTCAGCCGCTCCCACTTCGGATTGCCGGTGAGCACCCAGGCGGTCTGCATGCCGACCAGCAGGGTGACGAGCCCGAGGGTGACGACCACGAACAGGAAGTGGATCGACGTCGTGGTGGCGAACTGGAGGCGAGCGAGGAGCAGCGTGTCCATGGCCGGCTCTTTCGTGGCTGTTGGCTCCCTTGTCGTAGCAACCCTACACGTAGCCTGGCTACATGTTAATACTACTACGCCCCGTCGTAGTAAATCTTACGACGGGGCGTAGTAGAAGTGGGCTTCGGGCGTGACCCGCGCAGGCGGAGGCGCGCGGGGGATCAGCTCAGGAAGAGGGTGACCGGGAGGGCGACCAGGGTGGCGGCGACCGCGAGGGCCGTGGCACCGAGGGCGCGGGGAGGCCGCTCGGCGACCAGCAGGCGCTGTACGCGTACGTCGAGATCGCGGTCGCCCAGACCCAGCGCGCCCGCCGGTGTGACCCGGTGCCCGGCGGCGGCGAACCGGCGCAGCGCGCCCGCCAACGGCGCCTCGGCGTGCAGCTCGCGCGCCTTGTCGTCGGCACGCATCTCGACCAGCAGGGCGACCCGCTCGTGCGCGTCGCGGACCCAGCCGAACCAGGGCAGCGCCCGGCAGAGGGCGGTGAACGGCAGCAGCACGAGATCGTGCCGCTCGTGGGCGTGGGCGCGCTCGTGTGAGAGAACGGCCGCCAGTTCGGCCCGATCCAGCAGACTCAGCGTGCCCGCGCTGACCACCACCTGCGGCTTCACCCCGGGCAGGCAGTACGCGGCGGCGCTCGGATGGTCCAGGACGAGCGCCCCCGGCGCGGCCGGGTCGTCCCGGGCCACCAGGGTGAGCAGGTCCCGGTGCCGGCGCTGGGCGCGGATGGTGCCGTGGATGCTGCGGACGGTCGTGGTGCCGAGCACCGCTCCGATGCCGAAGCCCACCCCGACACCGGCCAGGTGGAAGGCGGTCTCCCCGATGGGCAGGGTGCCGTGCGCGAGATCGGAGGCCAGGGCGAGCAGCGCGCTTCCGGTCGGCAGGTCGTACGCGCTCAGCCCGAGCGCCATCGGCAGGCCCATCGCGGACAGGCCCAACGCCAGACCGACCGCCTGCCAGCAGACGATCGCCACCCGAGGGCTGCGCCACGTCCAGGTGGAGCGGGCCAGCACCTGGGCAGTCAGGTAGCAGGCCAGCATGGTGGCGGCGAAGTGGACGGCGTACGCCATGGCGCGCCTACCGCTCCGCTGTCTCGTCGGCAGCCCGTCGGCCCGTCGGCCCGTCCACGCGGTCGGTCAGGCCACCGCTGGAGGGGCTGGTGAGCCCGGCCTCGCTGCCCAGGGCGGCCCGTAGCACCTCGGCCTCGGTGCCGGTCACCGAGCGGGCGAAGCGCACCAGCGCCGCGTCCCGACTGCCGCCCAGGTCGAGGGCGTCGAGCATGAGCTGGGCGATGTGCGCCTCGCGGCTGGCCGCCGGCCGGTAGCGCCAGGCGCGTCCCTCCCGCTCCCGCTGCACCATGCCCTTGCCGGCGAGCCGGTCGAGCACGGTCATCACCGTCGTGTACGCCAGCTCGCGGCCGTCGAGCGCGTCGGCCACCTCGCGCACGGTCACACCGTCCGAGGTGCCCGGGACCACGTCCCACAGCACGTCCATCACCGCACGCTCAAGATCGCCCAACCGAGTCACCGCCCAATCCTACCTCCGGTAGTAGACCACCCACCGGCCAGGCCGAGCGCCGGAAGGCACCGCAAGATCCCCACAAGAACAGGGATGTTGCCGCCTCAGACGCCCCCAAGGCAGCAACATCCCCGAACTTGCGCAAATCTCGCCCACTCCGCCCACCCGACAACTCAACGTCGGGCGGAACCCGCAAGCTGACCCACCCGACGGACCCGGCCCACGTCAGGTTTTCCGGGGGAGCCCGCCCACGAAGGGATCAAGCCTGACCGCCCGGAGTGGGCGGGCTCCCCCGGAAAACCCCCAAGGCCGAGGAGAAGATCACACCCCCTTGGGGTGCCACACCGTCTTCGTCTCCAGCAGCGCGGTCATGCGGGTCACGCCCGGGTCGGCGGTCCAGTCCGTCTGACCCGGAGCGGGCCGGAGCACCCGCTTGAGGTTCTCAGCCGCCTTGACCTCCAGCTCGGTGGCGAGCGAGGCATCGGTCACGCCGGTCAGGTCGATCGCGTTGACGTCCAGGTGCGACGCCAGCGTCGGTGCGGTCTCGGTGATCGCGCCGGTGAGGACGTTGACCACACCGCCGGGCAGGTCGGACGTCGCCAGCACCTCGGCCAGTGTCACCGCCGCCAACGGTTCCGACGGGGAAGCGGCAACCACCACCGTGTTGCCGGTGACGATCGCCGGGGCGATCACGCTGACCAGGCCCAGCAGCGCCGGGCGCTCCGGGGCGACCACCGCGACCACGCCGGTCGGCTCCGGGGCGGAGATGTTGAAGTACGGGCCGGCGACCGGGTTGGCGCCGCCGTACACCTGGGCGAGCTTGTCGGCCCAGCCGGCGTACCAGACCCAGCGGTCCACCGCCGCGTCCACCTCGTCGCCTCCGATGCCCAGGGCGACGAACTGCTCGCGGCGGCCCTCCAGCATCTCGGCGGCCCGGTAGAGGATCTGACCCCGGTTGTACGCGGTCGCGCCGGCCCAGCCCTTCACGGCGGCGCGGGCGGCGACCACCGCGTCCCGGGCGTCCTTGCGGGAGGCCAGTGACACATTCGAGGACTGCACGAGATACGACCGTCCCGACTCGCTGCGCGGGAACTTCCCGCCGATGAAGAGCTTGTACGTCTTGCGTACCGCGACCCGCTCAGACATTGAGGTACCCCTCCAGCCCGTGCCGGCCGCCCTCGCGACCGTAGCCCGACTCCTTGTAGCCGCCGAACGGCGAGGTGGGGTCGAACTTGTTGAACGTGTTGGCCCAGACCACGCCGGCGCGCAGCCGGTCAGCCATCCACAGGATCCGGGAACCCTTGTCGGTCCAGATCCCGGCCGACAGCCCGTACGGCGTGTTGTTGGCCTTCTCCACGGCCTCGGCGGGTGTGCGGAAGGTGAGCACCGACAGCACCGGCCCGAAGATCTCCTCGCGGGCGATGCGGTGTGCCTGGGTGACGCCGGTGAAGATGGTGGGCGCGAACCAGAAGCCCCGGTCGGGCAGCTCGCACGGGGCCGACCAGCGTTCGGCGCCCTCGGCCGAGCCGGCGTCGGACAGCTCGCGGATGCGCTCCAGCTGGGCGGCCGAGTTGATGGCGCCGACGTCGGTGTTCTTGTCCAGCGGGTCACCGATGCGGAGCTGGGCCATCCGCCGCTTGAGCGATTCCAGCACGCGGTCGGCCACGTTCTCCTGCACGAGCAGGCGGGAGCCGGCGCAGCAGACGTGTCCCTGGTTGAAGAAGATGCCGTTGACGATGCCCTCGACGGCCTGGTCGATGGGCGCGTCGTCGAAGACGATGTTGGCGGCCTTGCCGCCCAGTTCCAGGGTGAGCTTCTTGCGGGTGCCGGCGACGGACCGGGCGATGGCCCGGCCCACCTCGGTCGAACCCGTGAAGGCGACCTTGTCCACGCCGGGGTGCTCGACCAGGGCGCGGCCGGTGTCACCGGCGCCGGTGAGGATGTTGACCACACCGGCCGGCAGGTCGGCCTGCTGGCAGATCTCGGCGAACAGCAGGGCGGTCAGCGGGGTGGTCTCGGCGGGCTTGAGCACCACGGTGTTGCCCGCCGCGAGCGCCGGGGCGATCTTCCAGGCCAGCATCAGCAGCGGAAAGTTCCACGGGATGACCTGCGCGGCCACTCCGATCGGCTGCGGGTTCGGCCCGAAGCCGGCGTGACCGAGCTTGTCGGCCCAGCCCGCGTAGTAGAAGAAGTGCGCGGCGACCAGCGGCAGGTCGACGTCGCGCGACTCCTTGATCGGCTTGCCGTTGTCCAGCGACTCCAGCACGGCCAGCTCGCGGGAGCGCTCCTGGATGAGCCGGGCGATCCGGTACAGGTACTTCGCCCGGTCGCGGCCGGGCATCGGACCCCAGACCTTGTCGTACGCCTTGCGGGCGGCGCGAACCGCGCGCTCCACGTCCTGGGCGCCGGCCTCGGCGACCTCGGCCAGCACCTCCTCGGAGGCGGGGTTGATCGACTTGAAGCTGCCGCCGTCGGTCGGGTCGACGAACGTGCCGTCGATGAACAGCCCGTACGAGGGCTTGAGGTCCACCACCGAGCGGGACTCGGGGGCGGGGGCGTATTCGAACATCGGCTATCAGTCCAGGGTGAAGTAGTCGGGACCGGAGTAGGTGCCGGTCGTCAGCTTGGTGCGCTGCATGAGTAGGTCGTTGAGCAGGCTGGACGCGCCAAAGCGGAACCAGTCCGGGTCGAGCCAGTCCGGGCCCACGGTCTCGTTGACCATCACCAGGTACTTGATCGCGTCCTTGGTGGTCTTGATGCCGCCGGCGGGCTTCACGCCCACCTGCCGTCCGGTCGCCTCGCGGAAGTCCCGGACAGCCTCCAGCATGACCAGGGTCACCGGCAGCGTCGCCGCGACCGGGACCTTGCCGGTGGAGGTCTTGATGAAGTCGCCGCCGGCCAGCATGGCCAGCCAGGAGGCCCGGCGCACGTTGTCGTAGGTGGCCAGCTCGCCGGTCTCCAGGATCACCTTGAGGTGGGCGTCCCCGGAGGCCTCCTTGGTGGCCACGATCTCGTCGTAGACCTCCTGGTAACGCCCGGCCAGGAAGGCGCCCCGGTTGATCACCATGTCGATCTCGTCGGCACCGGCCTCGACGGCGGCCCGGACGTCGGCGAGCTTGATCTCCAACGGCGCCTGACCGGACGGGAACGCGGTCGCCACGCTGGCCAGGTGCACACCGCTACCGCGCAGCACCTCGGCGACGTACGGGACCATCGCCGGGTAGACGCAGACCGCTCCGACGTGCGGGCACGACAGGTCGGCCGGGTCCGGGCGCAGCGCCTTCGCGGCCAGCGCGCGCACCTTGCCGGGGGTGTCCGCGCCCTCGAGGGTGGTCAGGTCGACCATGCGGATCGCCAGATCGATCGCCTGCGCCTTGGCGGTGGTCTTGATGGAGCGGGTGCCGAGCTGTGCCGCCCGCTGCTCCGCGCCGACCTGGTCCACGCCGGGTAGGCCGTGCAGGAAGGTCCGCAGAGCGGTCTCGGATCGTCCCAGCTCGGAGAGGTCCGACCGGGCCGACGTCGTTGTCGCCGTCATGCCGAGAAGTCTACGCACGGAACCGCTGAGTGATCTTGGTCACGGCGGGCGGTTGCGTGAGCGACGTCGCCGGTCCGCCCGCACCCCCACCGGTACGCGGGACGGCCCGGTAGGTTGAGCGATCGTGGACGTACACGTCATTGACCACCCGCTGGCCCAGTCCCGGCTGACCGCCATGCGGGACGCGCGCACCGATTCCTCGACGTTTCGGGCGGCGCTGCACGAACTGACAACCATGCTGGTGTACGAGGCGGCGCGCACCTTCCCCGTCGAGCGGTACCCGGTGCAGACGCCGGTCACCGGCACCGAGGGCACCCGGCTGGCGAACCCGCCGCTGCTGGTGCCGGTGCTGCGCGCCGGCCTGGGCATGGCGGACGCCGCGCTCGGCCTCCTGCCCGAGTCCTCGATGGGCTTCGTCGGCCTGGCCCGCGACGAGGAGACCTACGAGCCGCGCGCCTACATGGAGTCGTTGCCCCGGGAACTCGCCGGCCTGCCGGTGCTGGTCCTCGACCCGATGCTCGCCACCGGTGGCTCGTTGGAGCACTCGTGTCGGCTGCTGGCCGACCGGGGCTGCACCGACATCACCGTGCTCTGCGTGCTCGCCGCGCCGGTCGGCATCGAGCGGCTGGAACGCTCCGGCCTGCCGTTGCGCCTGGTCACGGCCTCGATCGACGAGGGCCTCAACGACCGCATGTTCATCGTTCCCGGGCTCGGGGACGCCGGTGACCGCCAGTTCGGCGGCATGCCCCGGTTCTGATCATCCACCCGGTCGGTGCCGGGTGACGGCGGGTCCGCGCGCGGTGGTGCGCGGACCCGCTACCGTCTCGGGCCATGACTGGTGTTGCGCTCGCCGAGGAGCTGCTGCTCCTTGCCTACGACGACTCGACCGGCAAGGCGACCATGCCGCGGATCAGCCTGGACCTGGGGATGGCCGCCGCGGTGCTGGTCGAGCTGGCTCTGGCTGGCCGGATCGCGTACGCCGACGGGTCGCTGGCCGTGGTCGATCCGACGCCCACCGGCGAGCCGATCACCGACGAGGTGCTTGCCCGGATCGCCGCCGACACCCCGCACACCCCGGCGTCCTGGGTGCAGCGCCTGCGGCACGGTCTGCGCGACAAGATCCTCGGTGACCTGTGCACCCAGGGAGTCGTCCGCGACGTCGACGAGACCGAACTGGGCTTCATCCACGTGCACCGCTATCCGGTGGTGGACAGCTCCGTCGAGGCGGACACCCGCCAGCGGCTGGCCGACGCGCTGGCCGGCGCGGCGGCCCCGGACGAGCGCACCGCCGCCCTCGCCACCCTGGTCGTGGTGCTGCGGATGGAGTCCGCGCTGGGTGTGAGCGGCGACGAGGCCGCCACCGCCCGCCGGCGGCTGGAGGAGATCGCCACCGGCGCGGGCTTCTCCGGCCAGGTGAGCACCGACGACTCGGTCGTCCGCCCGTCGGTCGGCCTGGTCGTCGCCACGCTGGCCGCGGCGGTCGACGCGGCGCTCGGCAAGCGCGCCTGACCCTGCCGCTGCACACCCACCGGGTCGGGGCCAGCCCCACCCTGACGTCCTTTGCTCTGCTTCAACCCGCGCAACACAAGCAGCCGCCAAGTGTCGCCTCCGCTGAAGCAGAGCAAAGGACCCGCGACGGGTGGGTGGGGGTGGGGGCGGGTTCGGTCGCGGTCAGATGCCGAGGGCGGCAGCGATCTCGGCGCGCAGCAGCGCCACCGCCGCGCTGGCCCGGCTCCGGGCGGCGGCGACATCGCCGTCGGACACCGGCTCCACCACCTCGAGGTACGCCTTGAGCTTCGGTTCGGTCCCGGAGGGGCGAATGACCACCCGAGCCGTCGCGGTACGCAGGATCACCACGTCCGACTCGGGCAGCAGGTCCCGGACACTGTCGACCGGCTGATCGAGCAGCGTGGTCGGGGTGGCCGCCCGGACCCGGGCCATCGCGTCGGTGATCTCCCGCAGGTCGTCCACCCGCACGGAGAGCTGGTCCGTGTGGTGTACGCCGAACTCGGCGGCCAGCTCGTCCAGCCGATCGGCCAGCGTACGACCCTGCGCCTTGAGGCCGGCGGCCAACTCCGCCACGGTCAGCGCGGCGGTGATGCCGTCCTTGTCCCGGACGTGCTCCGGGGCCACGCAGTAACCGAGCGCCTCCTCGTAGCCGAAGACCAGCGGCGCGCTTCCGCCGCCGGCCCGCATGATCCACTTGAAGCCCGTCAGCGTCTCGTCGTAGGGCAGGCCCCGGGCCGCGCACATCGCCCGCAGCAGCGACGACGAGACGATGGTGGTGGCGTAGAGCCCGGTCACCCCGCGCCGCATCAGGTGATCGGCGAGCAGCACGCCCACCTCGTCGCCGCGCAGCATCCGCCAGCCGTGCCGGTCGTCCCGGACGACCACCGCGCAGCGGTCGGCGTCCGGGTCGTTGGCGATGGCGAGGTCCGCGCCGGTGGAGTCGGCCAGCGCGATCAACCGGTCCACCGCCCCCGGCTCCTCCGGGTTGGGGAACGAGACGGTCGGGAACGCCGGGTCGGGCTCCGCCTGGTCGGGTACCACTCCGGGGATCGGGAAACCGGCCCGCGCGAACGCCGCGGTCAGCACCGCCGCACCCACCCCGTGCAGCGGGGTGTACGCCACCGACAGGTCCCGTGGACCGTCCGGGTCGATCACGGCGGTGGCCCGCTCGACGTACGCGGCGACGAGGTCGTCACCGAGCACCTCGCCGGCCCGGCCCAACGGCACCCGCGTCAACGGGCCGACCGCACGGATGGCGGCCTCGATTCCGGCGTCGGCCGGCGGCACGATCTGCGCCCCGGCGCCCAGCTCACCGCCCAGTTCCGCGCCGAGGTAGACCTTGTAGCCGTTGTCCTGCGGCGGGTTGTGGCTGGCGGTGACCATCACGCCGGCCACCGCGCCCAGTTGGCGTACCGCGTACGCGAGCACCGGCGTGGGCAGCGGTCGGGGCAGCAGCAGTGCCGGACGGCCCGCTCCGGTCGCCACCTGGGCGGTGCGCTCGGCGAACTGACGGGAGCCGCGCCGGGCGTCGTACCCGATCACCAGCGGGCCGTTCCCACCCTGGGCCGCGAGCCACGTGACCAGGCCGGCGGCGGCCTGCGTGACCACGGCGAGGTTCATCCCGTTCGGGCCGGCGCGCAGCGGACCGCGCAGGCCGGCCGTGCCGAAGGTCAGTGGGCCGGCGAACCGGTCGGCCAGCTCCGGGGCGCTCGCCGGCAGCCCGTCGAGAACCGCCGTCAGCTCGTCCCGGCTCGCCGGATCGGGGTCGTCGGCCAACCAGCGCCGAGCTTGCTCGCGAATGTCGTCGATGTCAGTGGTGTCCGCCGCCATGCCCCTTGATAGCACGGCGGCGGATCACCGCTGTCGGTTCCCTCCGGCTCAGCCGTCTCCGGTGAGCTGGAACGTCTTCACCATCTCGTCGAAGATCGGCTTGCTCTCGGCGAACACGTCCTCGGTGGCGGAGAGGTAGAACGAGTACGACTTGCCGTCCTTGACGACCGCGCGCCACACCCCGTGGCGCATCTCGCCACCGGAGCCGCAGGTGTACTCGAATTCGACGCCCGGGCTGCCCGCCAACTGCTGCTCGGCGATGGACACCTGCTCGTACGGCTTCTTGCAGTTGGTGCTCTTGGTGCGGAGGAAGTTCTGCGCGCTCTCCGCCCAGCGGGTGGGCGTCCCGGTCCACTTCTCGGTGAGGATCCGGATCTTGCGACCGTCGTCCTCCGGGTCGATGTAGTCGGTGTACGAGCCGCCGGTGGCCTTCTTCCAACCCTTGGGCACCATCACCTGGACGCCGCGGGCCGAGTGCTCCTGCATCTCGACGGCCGGGCCCGCCGGTGCGGACGGGGTCGGCTGCGCCTGCGGGGTGCTCGGCGCCGGGTCGTCACCGCTGGAGAGCGCCACGATGCTGATCAGCAGTACCACGGCCAGGCCACCTGCCGCGGCGAGCTGGACCTTGCGCGGCCAGCCCTTGACCGTGGTGACGAACTGGCCGCCGGTCGCGCGGACCTTGTCCAGGGCGCTGCCGCCACCACCGGCCGGGGCCGGCGTCGTCGTCCAGGGCTGACCGGTGCCCGGAACCGACCACTGGTTGCCGCCGCCGTAGGTGCCGCCGATGCGCTGGGTGGCCTCCGGTGTGCCGTAGTTGACCTGCTGGGTGGCGTCGGGCCGGTTGCCGTAGGTGACCCGCTGCGTGGCGTCGGGGTGCGCCCCGGCGTCCACCCGCTGGGTGGCGTCCGCGCTGCCTCCGTAGGTGCGCCCCGCGGCGGGGCGACCCGAGGTGGACATCGCGCCGGTGGGCGTGTGCAACGGGCCGGCGAGCGCGTCGGCGCTGGTCTCGTCGAGGGCCGCGGCGGCACTCGCGTCGGCCGGCTGGGGACGCTCGCCCCGGCGCAGCGCGGCCAACCGGTCGGTCAGCGACTCGTCCGGCGCGAGCATGGCCCGGCCACCGATCTGGTTGTCCGACTTCGACTCCGGCTGGGCCGGCTGGTGGACGGGAGCCGGACGCTGCTGCACCGGCACCACCGCGTACGGGTCGGTGACCGAGTGCACGGCGGTGGCGGTGCTGCCCAGCGGGCCGGCGAGCAGCTCACGCAGCATGCCCCTGGAGGTGTGCACGTCCAGCCGGCGGGCCGGGTCCTTCTCCAGCAGGCCCATCAGCACCCGGGTCAGCGGACCGCTGCGCTGCGGCGGTGCCGGCGGGTCCTCGACGACGGCGTGCATGGTCTCGATCGGGTCGCCCTTGTCGAACGGCGGACGCCCCTCGACGGCCGTGTAGAGCGTCACACCCAGCGAGAAGAGGTCGCTCGGCGGGCCGAACTCCTGGCCCATGGCCCGCTCGGGCGAGATGAAGTGCGGGGAGCCGAGCACCATGCCGGGGGTGGTGAGCTGCACGTCGGTGGGCATCCGGGCGACACCGAAGTCGGTCAGCACGCAGCGCCCGTCGGAGCAGATCAGCACGTTGGCCGGCTTGACGTCCCGGTGCAGCACGCCGATGGCGTGGGCGACCTCCAGCGCGCCGAGCAGCGCGATGCCGATCTTGGCGACCGCGCGGGGGGCGACCGGACCGTCCTCGATGACCATGTCGGCGAGGCTGCGGGCGTCCAACAGCTCCATGACGATCCACGGCCGACCGGCCTCGGTGACCACGTCGTACACCTGCACCACGGCGGGGTGCTGGATGGCGGCGGCGGCGCGGGCCTCGCGCAGCGTCCGCTCGTACATGGCGTCGCGGTCACTGGGCGCCAGGCCCGGGGGAAGGACGACCTCCTTCACCGCCACGTCGCGGCGCAACAGGGTGTCTGTGGCGCGCCACACCGTGCCCATGCCGCCGTTGCCCACCGCGGACCGCAGCGAGTACCGGCCACCGATGGTGGTGCCGGGCGCTGCTCGTCCGCTGGCGGGACTTACCTGTCCGCCGCTCCACGTCGGGATCTGAGTCACAGAAAAGCCACCGGGGGAAATCGAGGGGGGCTGGGACACAACCCCCCTATCTTGCTGGTTCCGACGCCCGATGCGAAAGCCGACGCGGCGGACGTTTACCGAAGTCCACAGATCGTGCCCGTGCGTTCACCTCCCGTCGACCGGTCGGGACGCTCTGTGCGGTATCCCTCACCCGACCTCGGGCCAGGGCGTCCTACCATCCGGGGATGAGCGAACCGCGGTCAAGCGAGTCCGGTTTCCCGATCAAGGGCGTCTACACGGCGGCCGACCTTCCGGAGGACCTGGACTCCCGGCTGGGCGGTCCGGGCGACTTCCCGTACACCCGGGGGGTCTACCCCACGATGTACACCTCCCGTCCGTGGACCATGCGCCAGTACGCCGGCTTCGGCACCGCCACCGAGTCCAACGCGCGGTACCACCAACTGTTGCGGGCCGGCACGACCGGTCTCTCGGTCGCCTTCGACCTGCCGACCCAGATGGGGTACGACTCGGACGACCCGATCGCACACGGCGAGGTCGGCAAGGTCGGGGTCGCCATCGACTCCATCGAGGACATGCGGCTGCTCTTCGCCGACATCCCGTTGGACAGGGTCTCCACCTCGATGACCATCAACGCGCCCGGTTCGGTGCTGCTGCTGCTGTACCAACTCGTCGCGGAGGAGAACGGGGTACCCGGCGCCGCGCTCAACGGCACCATCCAGAACGACATCCTCAAGGAGTACATCGCCCGGGGGACGTACATCTTCCCGCCGAAGCCGTCGCTGCGCCTCGTCGCCGACACGTTCGCGTACTGCCGCAAGGAGGTGCCGAAGTGGAACACCATCTCCATCTCCGGCTACCACATGGCCGAGGCCGGCGCGACGCCCGCGCAGGAGATCGCGTTCACCCTGGCCAACGGCGTCGAGTACGTCCGGGCGGCGTTGGCCGCGGGGCTCGCGGTGGACGACTTCGCGCCCCGGCTGTCGTTCTTCTTCGTGGCCCGCACCACACTGCTGGAGGAGGTGGCGAAGTTCCGCGCCGCCCGGCGGATCTGGGCCCGGCTCATGCGTGACGACTTCGGCGCCAACAATCCGAAGTCGATGATGCTGCGCTTCCACACCCAGACCGCAGGCGTGCAGCTCACCGCCCAGCAGCCGGAGGTGAACCTGGTCCGGGTGGCGGTGCAGGGTCTGGCCGCGGTGCTCGGCGGCACGCAGTCCCTGCACACCAACAGCTTCGACGAGGCGATCGCGCTGCCCACCGAGAAGGCCGCCCGGCTCGCGCTGCGCACCCAGCAGGTGTTGGCGTACGAGACGGACCTGACCGCCACGGTCGACCCGTTCGCCGGCTCGTACGTGGTGGAGGCGATGACCGCCGAGATCGAGGCCGCCGCCGTGGAGTTGATGGAGCGCGTGGCCGACCACGGCTCGGCGGTCGACGCCATCGAGGCCGGGTTCCAGAAGCGGGAGATCGAGCAGTCCGCGTACCGGATCGCCCAGGAGATCGACTCCAGTGAGCGGGTGGTGGTGGGGCTCAACCGGTTCACGGTCGACGAGGAGGAGCCGTACGAGCCGTTGCGGGTCGACCCGACGATCGAGGCGGTGCAGGCCGAGAAGCTGGCCCGGCTGCGCGCCGGGCGGGACGCCGACGCGGTGACGCGGACACTGGCCGACCTGCGGGCCGCCGCCGACGGCTCGGACAACGTGCTGTACCCGATGCGGGAGGCGCTGCGGGCCCGGGCCACGGTGGGCGAGGTCTGCGGGACCCTGCGGGAGGTGTGGGGCCAGTACCGGCCCACCGACCGGTTCTGACCGCTACCGCCCGGGTGTGCCGACCCGGCTCCGGGGGTACGCCGACCGGGTGCGCCGCAACGCACACGGTGTGCGGTCGGGCTGCGCGCGCGTATGTGAGCGTCCTTGTCCGGCCCGCTGCGGAGCGTGGTCGTCTTATTGTCGGAGTGTCAGTTCATCACCCCGACTAATGCGACAATTCGCGGTGAAGATCCATGCGTCGCCTTCGACTCATGGACACTCGGGCCGGTTACGCGTTGTAGGAGGTGAGGGGGCGGATGACGGCGTTCGAACGCGATCTACCTGCGATCCCGCACCTCGATGAGCGCCCTCAGCAGGGCATACGTGACGCTACGCGAGCCGATCATCACCGTAACGAGGTTGCGCAGCGTCACCGTCCGAGGTCTAGGCTGTCTGCTGTCCCCGATGATCCATCCATCTCTAGTGATCGAGAATTCGACGTGACGAGTGCGTTGACGCTGCCCACGGGCGGCCAGCTGGCGTCGTCCTGGCTGGAGGCCCCGCCCGGATCCCAGCCCCTGCCCCGCGACCTGGACCACCTGCTCGCCCTTCGGGTACCCGGCCTCATCGCCACGCGCCGTCACCTTCACTCGCACCCCGAGCTGTCGGGTACGGAGTTCGAGACGGCGGCCCTGATCGCGCGGGAACTCTCCCTGGCGGGTCTGCACCCGCGGCTGCTGCCCAAGGGCAACGGCGTCATCTGTGACGTCAACGGCCGTCCGGACGGCCCGATCGTCGCGCTCCGCGCCGACATCGACGCCCTGCCGCTCGACGACCCCAAGGACGTGCCGTACCGCTCCACCGTCGAGGGCGTCTGCCACGCCTGCGGCCACGACGTGCACACCACGATCCTGCTCGGCGTCGGCATGCTGCTCGCCCAGCTCGCCGACCTCGGCGAGTTGGACGGCCGGGTCCGGCTCATCTTCCAGCCGGCCGAGGAGATCCTGCCCTGCGGCTCGCTGGAGGTCATCGAGGCCGGCGGCCTGGACGACGTCGTGCAGATCTTCGCGCTGCACTGCGACCCGAACCTGCCGGTGGGCCAGGTCGGCCTGCGGGTCGGCCCGATCACGGCGGCCGCCGACAACGTCACCGTCCGGCTCTCCGGGCCGGGCGGGCACACCGCCCGCCCGCACCTGACCGTCGACCTGGTCGACGCCCTCGGCCGGCTGGTCACCGAGGTGCCGGCCCTGGTCAGCCGGCGGGTGCCGGCCAACAGCGGGCTGCTGCTGGTGTTCGGCCACGCCTCGGCCGGCACCCGTTACAACGTCATCCCCTCCGAGGCGTCCGCCTCGGGCACGCTGCGCGTCATGGACCGCGACACCTGGGAGAAGGCGCCCAAGATCGTGGCTCAGGTGGTGCGGGACGTGATCGCCCCGACCGGCGCCACGGTCGACCTCGAATACCTGCGTGGCCGTCCGCCGGTGAGCAACGACTCCCGGGCGATCCAGGTGCTGACCGCCGCCACCGGTGCCGCGCTCGGCCCGGAAGGGATCGCCGAGACGCCGCAGAGCATGGGCGGCGAGGACTTCTCCTGGTACCTGGAGTACGTCCCCGGCGCCCTCGCCCGCCTCGGCGTGGGACGTATCGGACCCAACGTCGACCTGCACCGCGCGTCCTTCGACGTGGACGAGCGGGCCATCCCGGCCGGCGTACGCGTCATGGTGCAGACCGCGCTGCGGGCACTGGCTGCGGCGCGCTGACCTCGGCGGTCTGCGCCGGCGACCTCCGTCGCCGGCGCAGCACCAGCAGCACGACCGCCAGCGGTACGCCGACCGCCACCAACCAGGGCAGCAGCGCGCCCAGGACGGTGAGCAGGACGGTCATCGAGGTGGCGAACGCCTTCCATCCGCCCTTGAGCCCGACCAGGAAACCGGTCTCGTTCTTCTCCCCGCTGGTCTTCGCGGCCGGCCCGGCCAGCGCCACCGTGATCGTGGACAGCGCGGTCAGGTCGGCCAGCCGCCGCTTCTTGGCTTCCAACGAGGCCAGGTCCGCCTCCCGGCGACCCAACTCGTTCTCCAGCGACACGAGGTCGGCGATCGAGTTGGCGCGGGCGAGCAGCCGTCGTGCGCTGTCCACGCGCGCCCGCTGCGTGATGATCCGGGCCTCCAGGTCGACGGTCTCCTCCGTGACGTCCCGAGTGTTGATCTCCCGGCTCTGCTGCCGACCGAGTTTCGCGACCTCCTCCACCACGCCCGAGAACCTGGCCGCCGGCACCCGCAACTGCAGCTCGGCCACCGCGTCGGCCTCGGCGCTGCGTCGCTGGTCGCCGCCGACGAAACCACCGGCCCGGGTGACCAGCGCGCTGACCTCACGGGCCGCCGCGTCCACATCGGTCACCTGCACCCGCATCGATCCGGTGTAGATGATCGCCCGCTGGTCGACCCGCAGATCCGGAGCACCGGCCCCGGCCGTCCCCGCCGCTTCCGCGCCGCTGCCCTTGTCAAGTGCGCCCTGAGGGGCCTCGGCCGCCGTGCCCGCCGAGTCCGCCGATCCGCTGTCGCCGGCGCTGCACCCCGCGAGGGCCAACGCCGCCACGAGTGCGCCTGCCGCCAGTACCGCGCCGCCGCGGCGGCGTCCTCTCCGTCCGTCCATCCCCGCTCCCATCGTCGTCAGCTTCAGTGGCGATAGCTCGGACGTGACGCGCCCGCCGCCTGGTTCCGGCAGACTGCGCTGAGGACATCACGATTCGATAGTCGAGGAGTCACGATGCGGCTCACCAAGTACGCCCACTCCTGTCTCCGGGTGGAACACGACGGGGGAGTGCTCGTGGTCGATCCCGGAGTCTTCAGCGATCCCGGAACGGCGCTGGACGGTGCGGACGCGGTGCTCGTCACCCACGAGCACCCGGACCACCTCGACCCGGCCGCGGTGCGTCTCCAACTCGACCGGCGGCCGTTCCCGATCTACGGGCCCGCTTCGCTCGCCGACACGCTGGGCGACGCGGCGGAGGCGCTGTGCCCCGTCGAGTCCGGCGAGTCGTTCACCGCCGCCGGTGTCGCGGTCCGCGCGTACGGCGGGCGGCACGCGGTCATCCACCCGGACCTCCCGGTGATCGACAACCTCGGCTACCTGATCAACGACGTGGTCTACCACCCCGGCGACTCCCTCGTCGTACCGGAGGAGACGCCCGTCGACACGCTCTTCGCGCCGATCCACGCCCCCTGGTCGAAGTTCTCCGAGGTGCTCGACTTCATCCGGGCGGTCGCCCCGCGCCGCGCGTACGCCCTGCACGACGCCCTGCTCAACACCAACGGGTTGGGTGTGCTGAACCGCCAGTACGCGGCGATGTCCGGCACCGAGTACCAGCGTCTGGAGCCCGGTACCCGGGTGGACGTCTGACGCGATGCCCGGCCCCTCCGTGGAGCTGGTGCGGCAGCTCTACCGCACGCCACCGGACCGGTTCGTGGCCGCCCGGGACGCCGCGGTGGCCGAGGCCCGGCGGGCCGGTGATCCGACCACGGCCCGGCAACTGGCCCGACTGCGCCGTCCCACCGTCGCCGCCTGGCTGGTCAACCTGCTCGCCATCGAACGTCCCGAGCTGGTCGCCGACCTGGTCGGTCTGGCCGACGCGCTACGGGCTGCCCAGCGGGAGCTGCGCGGTTCGCGGCTGCGGGAACTGTCGGCCCAGCGCCGGGCGGTGGTCGCGGCCCTGGTCGCCGAGATCCGCACGCTCGCCGCGGCCGAGCCCGAGGCGCCGCCCGCCGGCCGGCTGCCACTGGCCGAGGTGGAGGCGACCCTGAACGCGGCGCTCTCCGACGCCGATGTCGCCGAGCAGGTACGGGCGGGGCGTCTGCTCCGCTCGGCCACCTACGCCGGCTTCGGTGAGGTGCCCCGACCACAGTTGCGGCTCGTCACCGGCGACGAGGAGGAGCCACCGGCCGGTCGCCCGGTCGTCCAGCGGGAGAGTCCGGAGCCGACTCGCCGTACCGACCGGGCCGGAGAGCGTGCCGTGCAGGCCGAACGGGCGGCACAGCGGGCGGCCCGAGCCGAGCGTGCCCGCCGCCGTCGCGCGCTCGACCGCGAGCTGGAGCGTGCCCGGGCCGACCAGCAGCGGGCCGAGGACGAGTTGACCGAGGCCGCCGGGCAGGAGCGCGACGGCATCGGCGTACTCGACGGTATCGAGACCGAGCTGGCCGAGCTGGAGCGCCGGCGCGCGGTGGCGGAGCAGGACCTGAGCCGGGCCAAGCTGGCCCGACGCGCGGCCGAGCGGGCGGTCACCGTGGCCCGTCGGCGGGCGGGCGAGGTCGAGGCCGCCGTGGAGGCGTTGGCGGCCGAAGAGGGGGATGCGGACGCGGGCGGTGGGGCGGCAGACTGACATCGATGGATGACGACGAGCGGGTGTGCCGTTCGGGGCCGGCTGTCCCCGGGCGGAGTGCCACCGCTGTGCGGTGGGGCGGCCCGCAGATGGCGGCCGGATGACGCCGGAGCAGATCGCCGCCGCCAGCAAACCCGTCGTCCTCGACCTCGGCGACGGGTTCAGCAGGTGTCCGAGCACGCTGCGTCGGGCGCGTCTGCTCGGCATTTCCGGCTGGGCCTTCTACATCGGCGGTCGGGCGGGCGCGCTCGGCGACGGACCACGAGCCGCTGTCGTACGAGCGGTGGCGAGCCCGGATCGGCGACGTGACCGCCTGGGACGAGTGGTTCGTCGCCGAGGTGGACGGGGTGCTCGCCGGCGGGTTGCAGTCCTCGGACCAGGCGCTCGACCAGCAGCAGGGCTGGGTGAAGAGTTTGTCGGTGCTGCCCGCGTACCGCCGGCGTGGGGTGGGCGGGGCGCTGCTGCGCCGCGCGTTCGCCCGCTACGCCGACAAGGGTCGGCAGTCCGCCGGCCTCGGCGTGGACCTCACCAACCCGACCGCACCGCTGTCGCTCTACCGGTCGGTGGGCCTGCGGGAGACCTGGTGGAGCGACATGTACGAGCGGGTCGTCCCGGCCGTCGGTGTGTGATTGGCGACCCCGGCCGGGCCCGGCGGGCGTCGGAGCCGGAGACGGTTGCAGACTGGGGGGGTGCGATACGCGCTACGGGGACGCGGTGCCGGTGGGGCGGGACCGCAGCTCGGTGACGTAGTCGTCCGGCGCGCCCGCCTTCTCGGCGGCGTTCGCGATCTCGGACAGGTACCACGACGTCGGCAGGCCGCCCTCGTACCCGTCGAACACGTAGATCCACGCGGTGACGTCGCCGTCGAGGGTGGAGACCCGCACGTGCAGCTTGCGGTACGTGCCGGCGGTCACACCCTCGATCTCGTCGAGCTGGGCCGCGTCGTACGGGTGGATGTCGTAGATCGCCACGAACACCCGGTCGCCGGGGGACTCGACGACGGTGCTCACCGCACCCTCCCAGCCGATCACGTCCTCCCCGGCGAAGGTCAGCCGCCAACCCTCCAGCCAGCCGGTGCCGACCATCGGCGAGTGCGGGCAGTAGGCCCGCATTCGGGACGGATCGAGGTTTGAGCCGTAGGCGGCGTGATGACCCACGGCGATGACGATAGCCCGACGAATGGGTGGGGGAGAATACGACTGTGCGTGTCGGATGCGCTCGGGAGAAGAAAGTCACTGTGAGCACCAACGAAGGGCGAACGTGGTGAGCGCGAGGAGTGCAGCGCAGCGGAGCCCCGCAGTCGCGAGCGAAAGGATGGCACTGTGAGCCGGATCGTGATCATCGGCGGTGGGCCGGCCGGGTACGAGGCGGCACTGGTCGCCGCCCAACTGGACGCCGATGTCACCGTGGTCGAGGCCGACGGCGCGGGCGGGGCCTGCGTGCTCTCCGACTGCGTGCCGTCGAAGACCTTCATCGCCAGCTCTCAGGTGGTCACCGGCTATCGGGACACCGAGGAGTTCGGCGTGCACTCGGACGGCCTGGAGGCGGTGACCGTCGACGCCCAGGCGGTGCACGCGCGGGTGAAGCGGCTGGCGCTGGCGCAGTCCGCCGACATCCACGCCAAGCTGCTCAAGGCGGGGGTCACCTTCGTGGCCGGCACCGCCCGGCTCGGCGAGGACGCGCTCGGGCACACCCACCTGGTCGTCATCACGCCCGCCGACGGCGGCGAGGAGTACTCGATCGCCGCGTCCACCGTGCTGGTGGCCACCGGCTCGACGCCCCGGCAGTTGCCCACCGCCGTACCTGACGGTGAGCGCATCCTGACCTGGCGTCAGGTGTACGACCTGCCGGAGCTGCCGGAGCACCTGATCGTGGTCGGCTCGGGTGTGACCGGCGCGGAGTTCGCCAGCGCGTACCTCGCGATGGGGGTGGAGGTCACCCTGGTCTCCAGCCGCGACCGGGTGATGCCGCACGAGGACGCCGACGCGGCCTCGGCCATCGAGCGGGTGTTCCGCAACCGGGGCATGAACATCCTCAACAACTCCCGGGCCGACGCGGTGCGGCGTACCGCGGACGGGGTCGAGGTGGAGCTGTCCGACGGCCGCAAGGTCACCGGCTCGCACGCTCTCATCGCGGTCGGTTCGATCCCGAACACCGCCGACCTGGGCCTGGCCGAGTACGGCGTGGAGCTGGGCCGGGGCGGTTACATCACCGTCGACCGGGTCTCCCGGACGAACGTGCCCGGCGTCTACGCCGCCGGTGACTGCACGGGTGTGCTGCTGCTGGCGAGCGTCGCCGCCATGCAGGGGCGGATCGCCATGTGGCACGCCCTCGGCGAGGCCGTCCGCCCGCTGCGTCTGCGGACCGTCGCCGCGAACGTCTTCACCGACCCGGAGCTGGCCACCGTCGGCGTCTCGCAGGACGAGATGGACGCCGGCAAGGTGCCGGCCCGGCAGGTGATGCTGCCGCTGTCCGGCAACGCCCGGGCCAAGATGGACGACCTCTCCGACGGTTTCGTGAAGCTGTTCTGCCGCCCGGCCAGCGGCCAGGTGATCGGCGGCGTGGTGGTCGCCCCGAAGGCCAGCGAGCTGATCCTGCCCATCACGATGGCTGTGGAGAACAATCTGACGGTCAACGAGCTGGCCCAGACGATCACCATCTACCCGAGCCTCTCCGGTTCGATCACCGAATCCGCCCGTCAGCTCATGCTCCACGAGCTGGAGTGAGCGCACCGTCCTCGTCGGGTGAACGCCGGGTGAGGGTCAGCGCTACCGTCGCGAGGACCGCTACCTCGGTGAGGATCAGGAGGCGTTCGGCGAGCCCGATGAGCAGGCGGTCGCCGGGGTAGGCGGACCACACCATCCCGCCCGCCAGGACCAGGCTCAGCACGACGAGGGTGCGGAGCGTCCGGGCGGCGGGTGTCAGGTCGGGGCGCCGGGCCAGCAGCCAGCCGCCGACCGGCAACGCCAGGAAGGCGACCACCGACGCGTACCGGTGCACGTAGGCGGACGTGGTCATCGTGGCGCCGGGCTCGTTCGTCGGCACCACGGCTGCCAGCAGCAGCCCCGCCACCCACGCGCCGAGCAGCAGCTCGATCGCTCGACCGGATCGTGGCGGGTCGGTGCGCCGCAGCCCGTGGAGCAGGGCCACCGTGGTGAGCGCCAGCACCACCATGGCCGCGTCGATGACACCGCCCCGGTCGGAGACGGCGAAGTCGCTGATGGTCAGCGCCCACGGGTTGAGGTCGTCGTTGACTTCCAGGTGACCGATCACGGTGAGCAACGCCGCCACGGCGATCCCGCCGAGGGCCAGCAGGCCGGTACTCCGGGTTCCAGGCATGCCTCAGCCTGTCGCCGTGGACACCCCAACCAGATCCGGGACCGCCACCGACTTCGCCCCTAAAACCCACCCCTAGAGGGACCTCGCGCCCTCACCCGCGCGATCTTGCACTTCCAGTCGCCGTTTTACGGTCTTTCGCCACAGTTGTCGCGACCGAAAGTACAAGATCGCGGAGAGCGGAGAGCGTGCAGCCTCAGTCGAGGGGGACTTGGGCGGCGGCGCGGGCGTGGCGGGCGCTGACCGCTGTCATCGCCCATCCCGCCGCGGCAAAGCCGGCCGCCGCGGCGACGGCGATGATGACCAGCCGCCAGGCCGACTCGGTGAGCGCGGTGCCGCCCAGGTGCCCGACCAGCGCGCCGTAGGTTGCCCACCCCAGCGCGGCGATCGTCTCGTAGAGCGCGAACAGCCGGTACGGGTAGCGGCTGCGGCCGGCCGAGAAGCAGGCCGCCATCCGCCCGCCGGGTACGAACCGGCAGAGCAGGATGACCAGCGGCCCGGGTTGTCGGAGTCCCTGGGTGACCCGGCTGGCGACGCGGCGGGCGCGGCTGGGCTCGGCGTGCCGGGGCACCCGCCGGTCGGGGGCGACGCGGCCGAGCAGGTAGCAGGCGAGGTCACCGGCGAAGACGCCGAGCGCGCCGACGGCGATGGTGACCGGCAGGCTGAGCCCTCCGTACACGGTCAGCGCACCGCTGGTGATCATGACGATCTGGGTGGGGATGACGGGCACGAAGGCGTCGGCGATGAGGAGCCCGAGCAGCACCAGGTACGCCCACGTCGGCGATGCGACGTCAGTCAGTAGTTCAGGCACGCCTGCCACCTCGCCGGATGCGGCCGATTGGGTGTCTTGAGCCTGACGGCATGGCCGGCGTCACCATGGACAGCCCCGTGTTGCCGTGACCGTCGACACCACAGGGCCACCCTGTTCCAACGAGACGGGCACCCGCTGGTGACGGGTCCAGCCCGGCCCGAGGTGGTCGCCGGATCGGCGTTCGTCGGCGTACCGTGGTCGGCGCGGCCCAGCACGTCGGGTCCCCCGTTCCTGACGACGCGGGCCGCCCAGGGCCGCCGGCGGGTCCCGCGCCGGCGGCCCGCCTCCCTGCTCACCGCCGCAAATCCGGGTGCGTCCACGACCGCCCGACGGCTAGCGTCGCCGTATGCGCAGCGCGGTAGTGATGACGACGACGCCGGGTGTCCCCGGCGTGCCGCTCTGACGTAACCACCGTCGACCAGGCCCCGGGGCGATCCGCCCCCGAGGGCCGTGCGGCGTTCGGTGCCCAGGTCGCCTCCGGGTCGTACCCGATCCAGGAGCCCGACATGATCGACCACCGCAAGCTCGGCCGTGAGCTGGACCTGTTCGTCTCCGATCCGCTGGCCGGAGCCGGCCTGCCGATCTGGCTGCCGGCCGGCGCCGCCGCCCGGCACGCCGTCGAGGAGTACGTCCGGGAGTTGGAGCGCCGCTCCGCTCACCAGCACGTCTACTCGCCGCCGCTGGGCAAACGCGAGCTGTTCGAACTCTCCGGCCACCTCGGCTACTTCGCCGACGACATGTTCCCGCCGTTGCGGCTCAGCGCCGACGACGAGTTCGTACTCCGGCCGGCGCTCTGCCCGCACCACGCGCTGGTCTTCCGGGCGCGCGGGCGCTCCTATCGGGAGCTGCCGCTGCGGATCGCCGAGTTGGGCGGGATGTACCGCTCGGAGCGCTCAGGGGTGCTCGGTGGACTGTCCCGGGTACGCGCCATCTCCCTCAACGACGCGCACACCTTCTGCGCCCCCGAGCAGGTCAGCGCGGAGGTCGCCGAGATCCTCCGGCTGATCCGCGCCGCGCACGCCGCGCTCGGCGTACGGCCGGCGGGGTTCCGGCTCTCGTTGCGCGGGCCCGGGGAAAAGTACGTCGGCGACGACGCGCAGTGGGCCCACGCGGAGGAACTACTCCGCGACGCGCTGGCCGGCGTGGAGTATGTCGAGGCACCGGGAGAGGCCGCCTTCTACGGTCCGAAGATCGACATTCAGATCGTCGACGCGGCTGGCCGTGAGTCGACCATCTCCACCATCCAGGTGGACTTCGACAAGCCGGAGCGGTTCGACCTGTCGTACACCGACTCGGACGGCAGCCGGCGGCGGCCGGTGATGCTGCACCGCAGCCTGGTCGGCAGCATGGAACGGCTGTTCGCGTACCTCATCGAGGCGCACGAGGGCGCGTTCCCGGCCTGGTACGCGCCCGTGCAGTTGGTGGTGCTGCCGGTCGGCGACGGGCAGGCCGACGCGGCTGCGGACCTGGCCCGGCGGGCGGTCGACGCCGGCCTGCGGGTCGAGGTGGACACCGCCGGCTCGCTGGGCGCCCGGGTCCGGGACGCGACCCGCCGCCGCGTCCCGTACCTCGGGGTGCTCGGTGCCGCCGAGGTCGCCGACGGTGCGCTCGCCCTGCGACTGCGCGACGGCCGGGCCCTGGCCCCGATGCCCGCCGACGCCGCGCTCGCCCTGATCGGCGGGCAGGTCGCGGCCCGCGCGGCCGACCTGCTTCCGCCGGGCTGACCCGCCCGCCGATCCGGTTGCGTGCACGACCGGCCGCCCTCAGACCGACGCGGGCTGCGCGGCGGCGGCGGCCGGTTCCTCGTCCACCGCGGCGCCGGTGAACTGCGAGCGGTAGAGCCGGTGGTACGCGCCGTGGGCGGCGAGCAACTGCTCGTGGGTGCCCTGCTCGACGATGCGGCCGTCCTCCATCATCAGGATCAGGTCGGCGTCGCGGATGGTGGAGAGCCGGTGCGCGATGACGAAGCTCGTCCGGTCCGAGCGCAGCGCCGCCATCGCCCGCTGGAGCAGCACCTCGGTACGGGTGTCCACCGAACTGGTGGCCTCGTCGAGGATCAGCAGGGACGGCTCGGCGAGGAACGCCCGGGCGATGGTGATGAGCTGCTTCTCGCCGGCGCTGACGTTGCTGCCCTCCTCGTCGATGACCGTGTCGTAGCCGTCGGGGAGGCTGCGCACGAACCGGTCCACGAAGGTGGCCCGGGCCGCGGCGACGATCTCCTCCTCGGTGGCGTCGGGGCGGCCGTAGGCGATGTTGTCGCGGATGGTGCCACCGAACAGCCAGGTGTCCTGGAGCACCATGCCGATCCGTCCACGCAGGTCGTCGCGGCGCATCGTGGTGATGTCCACACCGTCGAGCGTGATCCGGCCGGCGTCCAGCTCGTAGAACCGCATGACCAGGTTGACCAGGGTGGTCTTGCCGGCGCCGGTCGGACCGACGATCGCCACCGTGTGCCCCGGCTCGGCGACCAGTGACAGGTCGTCGATCAGGGGCTTGTCCGGTGCGTACCGGAAGGAGACGCCCTCGAACTCGACCCGGCCGTGCGGGTCGACGACCCGGGCCGGCTGGGCCGGGTCGGGGCTCTGCTCGTCGGCGTCGAGCACCGCGAAGACCCGCTCGGCCGACGCCACTCCGGACTGGAGCAGGTTTGCCATCGACGCGAGCTGGGTGAGCGGCTGGGTGAACTGGCGGGAGTACTGGATGAACGCCTGCACGTCACCGAGGCTCATCGTGCCGGAGGCCACCCGCAGGCCGCCGACCACGGCGATGGCCACGTAGCTCAGGTTCCCGATGAACATCATCGACGGCATGATGATCCCGGAGATGAACTGCGCGCCGAAGCTGGCCTTGAACAGCTCCTCGTTCTTCGCGTGGAACGCGGCCTCCACCTCGCGCTGCCGGCCGAAGACCTTCACCAGCTCGTGCCCGGTGTACGCCTCCTCGATCTGGCCGTTCAACTCGCCGGTGTGCGTCCACTGGGCGATGAACTGCTTCTGGGACCGCTTGGCGATGCGCTGCGTGACCAGTACCGACAGGGGCACCGCGACGAGCGCCACCAGGGCCAGCAACGGCGAGATCCAGAACATCACGGCAAGCACGCCGACCACGGTGAGCAGCGAGGTGAGCAGCTGACTGAGGGTCTGCTGGAGGCTGGTCGAGATGTTGTCGATGTCGTTGGTGACCCGGCTGAGCAGCTCACCGCGCGGCTGCCGGTCGAAGTAGGGCAGCGGCAGTCGGTTGAGCTTCTCCTCCACCTCGGCGCGCAGCCGCAGCACCGTGCGCTGGACGACCCCGTTGAGCAGCCAGCCCTGCCACCACGACAGCACGCTCGCCGCCAGGTACAGCCCGAGTGCCAACAGCAGCACCCGGCCCAGCGCGTCGAAGTCGATGCCCACACCGGGCACCACGTCCATCCGGGCCAGCATGTCGGCGAAGCTGTCGTTGCCGCTCGCCCGGGCCGCCGCGACGGCCTGGTCGACCGTGGTGCCGGCGGGCAGTTGCCGGCCGATCACGCCGCTGAAGATGAGGTCGGTGGCGTGGCCCAGGATCTTCGGGCCGGCCACGTTGAAGCCGACGCTCACCACAGCGAGGCTGATGATCGCGCTCAGGTGCAGGCGGTGCGGACGCAGCCGGCCGAGCAACCGGCGGGCCGACGGCCCGAAGTTCATCGACTTCTCGGCGGGCATCCCCGCGCTCATCCAGGGCGGGCCGCCGCCGGGCCGGCCCGCCGGCAGGCGCTTGGGCGTCCGCCCGTCGCCGCCGGGCTGTGGCGCCCCGTCGGTCGCGGTCGGCGCGTCGCCGGCCGGCTTCTGACTGGGTACGGCCGGGGTCCGTGGTTCGTCACGCTCGCTCATGCCGCCACCTCCGCCGTCTGCTGGGAGGCCACGATCTCGGCGTACGTCGGGCAGGTCTCCAACAACTGGGCATGTCGTCCCACTCCGACGACCCCTCCGTTCTCGAGCACGATGATCTGGTCGGCGTCGACGATGGTGGACACCCGCTGGGCCACGATCACCACCGCCGACTGCGCGGTGATCGGCCGTAGCGCCGCCCGCAGCCGCGCGTCGGTGCCGAGGTCGAGCGCGGAGAACGAGTCGTCGAACAGGTAGATCTCCGGCTGCCGGACCAGTGCCCGGGCGATGGCCAGGCGTTGGCGCTGCCCGCCGGAGACGGTGCTGCCGCCCTGTGCGATCGGCGCGTCCAGCCCGCCGGGCATCTGGGCCACGAAGTCGCGCGCCTGGGCGATCTCCAACGCCGCCCACAGCTCCTCGTCGGTGGCGTCCGGGTTGCCGTAGCGCAGGTTGCTGGCGACCGTCCCGGTGAACAGGTACGGCCGCTGCGGCACCAACCCGATGCGTCGCCACAGCTCGTCGGGTTCCAATTCGCGGACGTCCACCCCGTCGACCAGCACCGCGCCGTCGGTGACGTCGACCAGGCGGGGAATGAGCGACAGCAGTGTCGTCTTGCCGGCGCCGGTGCTGCCGATGATCGCCGTCGTGGTGCCGGCGGTGGCGGTGAAGGAGATGTTCCGCAGCACCGGTTCGACCGCGCCCGGGTACTGGAAGTGCACCCCGCGCAGCTCCAGTTCGGCCCGGCTGGGCAGTTCGGTGACCGGCGCGGCGGCGGGGACCACCGAGGAGTCGGTGTCCAGCACCTCGACGATCCGCTCGGCGCAGACCGCCGCG
Source organism: Micromonospora sp. NPDC049102 (assembly GCF_043197485.1). Classification (NCBI taxonomy): domain Bacteria; kingdom Bacillati; phylum Actinomycetota; class Actinomycetes; order Micromonosporales; family Micromonosporaceae; genus Micromonospora; species Micromonospora sp. NPDC049102. The sequence goes on from NZ_JBICTE010000005.1 coordinate 63,640, forward strand.
CGGGGGACCATCATCAGCATGAAGGTGGCCATCATCACGGCCATCAGGATCTGCATCAGGTACGCCAGGAAGGCGGTGAGCGCCCCGATCTGGATCGCGCCCGAGTCGACCCGCTGCGCGCCGAACCAGAGCACCGCCACGCTGGACACGTTCAGCACCAGCATGACCACCGGGAAGATCAACGCCAACAACCGTCCGGTACGTAGGGCGGTGGCGGTCAGGTCGGCGTTGGCGACACCGAAGCGGTCCGTCTCGTACGGCTCGCGGACGAACGCGCGGACCACCCGGATGCCGGTGATCTGCTCACGCAGCACCCGGTTGACCGTGTCGATCCGGGTCTGCATCAGCCGGAAGCCCGGCACCATCCGCCGGATGATCGCGCTCAGCGCGACGGCCAGCACCGGCACGCTGACCAGCATCAGCCAGGAGAGCCCGATGTCCTCGCGCAGCGCCATGAACACCCCACCGACGCTCATGATCGGCGCGGCGACCAGCATGGTGCAGCTCATCAGCACGAGCATCTGCACCTGTTGGACGTCGTTGGTGTTGCGGGTGATCAGCGACGGTGCGCCGAACCGGGCCACCTCACGGGCGGAGAAGCGGTTGACGTGCGCGAACAGCCGGGCGCGGACGTCCCGGCCGAAGCCCATCGCGACCCGCGCGCCGAGGTATACGGCGGCGATCGAGCAGACGATCTGGATCAGGCTGACCAGCAGCATCCAGCCGCCGGTGTGCACGATGTAGCCGGTGTCGCCCCGCGCCACGCCCTTGTCGATGATGTCCGCGTTGAGGCTGGGCAGGTAGAGCGAGGCCATGGTGCCCACGAACTGGAGCAGCACCACCGCCAGCAGTGGTCTCTGGTACTGGCGCAGTTGATCGCGCAACAGTTGGATCAGCACGACGGTTCCTCCGCGTCGGTGGGTCGTCCGGTCATCTGCGGGTCGTGGCCGCTGCCGATGACTTCGAGTAGGAACTCCCGGATCACCTGAGCCTTCGCCGGGTCGGCGTCGACCGAGGTGAGCGGGCGTCCGGAGTGCATGAGAGCGCCGAGGGCGGCCACCCGCTCCCGGCCGGCGGGGGTGATGGCGAGTCGGATGCTGCGCCGGTCGCTGTCGTCGCGCTGCCGCTCGACCAGGCCGTCGCGTTCGAGGGTGTCGACGATGCCGGTCAGGGTGGCCGGGCGGACGAAGCCCTTCTCGGCGACCTGGCGGTGGGGCAGCTCGCCGTGCCGGGCGAGCGTCATCAGGGTGATCATGCCGGCCTGGGTGAGGCCGTGCTCCTCGGCGAGGTAACGGTTCCACCGCTGCCCCACGAGGTGCCCGGCCACGACCAGCAGTCGGCCGAGCGGCACATCCTGGAGGGTGACGAGTTCCACGGGAGTAGATTAGTCCCCTGATAGTCAGGCCCCAAACGAAATGCCGACAGCGGTGGCGACGAACAGCAGCCCGCGAAGTCCTGGCCCGCCTGACCCCCAACCCGCCAAACCCCGCCCCCGCCCCCGCCCCCGCCCCCGTTGATCATGAAGTTATCGCCGTGACACGCCGAGGCGAGAGGCAATAACTTCATGATCAACGCGGGCGGGGCGGGGGGGGGGGGGGGGGGTTACCAGCTGGTGGGGAGGGGCATTCCTTCGGTGAAGCCTGCGGCGCTCTGGACGCCTACTATCGCCCGCTCGTGGAACTGGGTCAGGTTGCGGGCGCCGGCGTAGGTGAAGGCGCTGCGTACTCCGGCGATGATCTCGTCGATCAGGTCCTCCACGCCGGGCCGGTTCGGATCCAGGTGCATCCGGGCCGAGGAGATGCCCTCCTCGAACACCGCCTTGCGGGCCCGGTCGTACGGGCTGTCGTCGGCCGTACGCGCGCTGACCGCCCGCGCCGAGGCCATGCCGAAGCTCTCCTTGTACCGCCGCCCGTCCGGCTCCGTGTAGAGGTCACCGGGGGACTCGTAGGTGCCGGCGAACCAGGAACCGATCATCACGTTCGACGCGCCGGCGGCCAGCGCGAGCGCCACGTCGCGGGGGTGCCGCACGCCGCCGTCGGCCCAGACGTGCCGCCCCAGCTCCCGTGCCGCCGTCGAGCAGTCGAGGACGGCGGAGAACTGCGGCCGGCCCACGCCGGTCATCATCCGCGTGGTGCACATCGCGCCCGGACCGACACCGACCTTGATGATGTCCGCACCGGCCTCGACCAGGTCGCGTACGCCCTCGGCGGTGACCACGTTGCCGGCCGCCACCGGCACGCCCGGGTCCAGCTTGCGGACCGCCCGCAACGCCGAGATCATCCGCTCCTGGTGCCCGTGCGCGGTGTCCACGACCAGCGTGTCCACACCCGCCTCGAGCAGCGCGGCGGCCTTGCCGGTGACGTCCCCGTTGATGCCGACCGCAGCCGCGATGCGCAGCCGACCCCGGTCGTCCACGGCCGGCGTGTAGAGGGTGGCCCGCAGCGCGCCCTGCCGGGTCAGGACGCCGACGAGCCGGCCGTCGGCGTCCACCACCGGGGCGAGCCGACGTCGGCCGGCGGAGAGCCTGTCGAACCCGGTACGCGGGTCCGCGTCCGCCGGGACGGTGTGCAGCTCGGTGGACATCACGTGCCGGAGCTGGGCGAACCTGTCCACGCCCAGGGTGTCCGCCTCGGTGACCACGCCCATCGGCCGGCCGGCGTCGTCGACCACGATCACCGCGCCGTGCGACCGCTTCGGCAGCAGGTGGATCGCGTCGCCGACGGTCTCGGTCGGGCCCAGGGTGATGGGCGTGTCGTAGATCAGGTGCCGCTGCTTGACCCAGGCGACGACGTTCGCGACGACCTCGATCGGGATGTCCTGCGGGATCACCGTGATCGCGCCCCGCCGGGCCACCGTCTCGGCCATCCGCCGCCCGGCGACCGCCGTCATGTTCGACACCACCAGCGGGATGGTGGTGCCGGTGCCGTCGCCGGTGGACAGGTCCACGTCGAGGCGGGAGCCGAGGTCGGAGCGGGCCGGCGCCATGAAGACGTCGGTGTAGGTCAGGTCGTGCGCGGGAACCGCGCCGTGAAGGAAGCGCACCTGAACATCATTCCTGCTCGCGCCCACTCCTGCCGCCGCTGGTGGTCCAAACCACCCCACCACCCGGTCCTGCGCGGTGGGTCACGAGCCGTCGCGTGCGCCGGCACGGCCGTGGGCAGCGGTCCGTCGCGACGTGGGCGGTCCCGTCGATCAGGTCAGTCGCGGGTGGCGCTCTCGTAGGCCGCGCGAAGTTCGTCGACAGCTCGTCGGGCGTGCGGGTCCGGGCGGGGGACGCCGAGGTGCAGCTCGCGGAGGTCGTCCATGAAACGGGCGAGCAGTTCGGGGCCGCCGTCGCGGAGCAGTTCGGCGCGCACCCGCAGGCGACGGTCGCCGCCGCGCTGGGCCAGCCCCCACGTGCCGAACGCCGCCATGACCGGCAGTGTCTGGATGCCCGCCTCGGTCAGCGAGTAGGCCGCCCGCTGCCCCCGGCGGGCGTCCTCACGGGTGAGCAGGCCCGCGTCGCTGAGGCGCCGCAGACGGCTGCTGAGGATGTTCGGCGCGATGCCCTCCTCGCTGCCGGTGAGCAGCTCGCGGAAGTGCCGTCGATTGCCGAACATGATGTCCCGAAGTACGAGCATCGCCCACGGATCGCCCAGGACCTCCACCGCCTGGTTGATCGGGCAACCCGAGCGTGGCGCCGACTCCATCGAGCCCTCCCGGCAAGTGATTGCATCTTGCTATCACCTCATCCTAGGGTAGGGCGGAGCAGTTGCATATCGCTATCACTTAGGGAGAGCCCATGCCGGGACGATTCGTGTACTGGATGAACGTGTCCACCGATCTGTTGATCGAGCATGCTCACGGCGAGCAGGGTGGCGGCACCTGGATGCGCATCGGAGAGTCACTGCACCGCGAGTTCAACGCGCGGGCGCGGTCACTGTCGCTCATGGTCCAGGGGCGCACGATCCACGAGACGATGGAGGGATTCTGGCCGGCAGCGCGCGACGACGAGTCGCTGCCCGACTACCTGCGCGAGTACGGCGAGATCTGGACCTCGAAGCCCAAGGTGCTGGTCTCGCGCACGCGTACCAGCGCCGAGTACGACACCGTGATCATCGGCGGCGACGATGCCATCGGTCAGCTCGCGGAGCTACGGCGGCGGACCGACGGTGACATCGGTGTCGGCGGCGCCACACTGGCTACGGCGCTCTTGCGCGCAGGGCTGCTCGACGAGTTGATGCTCTTCACGCATCCCGTCATCCTCGGTGCCGGCCGCCCTCTGTTCGACGGCCACGACGTGCCGCTCGAGCTGGACCTGCTCGAGCAGGCGCGCTTCGACGAGGGCGTCACGCTCCATCGATACGCCGTCCGAAGCGCGCCTGCACCGCTGCCGCAGACCACGTGACGGGTCCGCCGCCGAGTCAGCCCACCCCTCAGGCGATGGTGCAGATGGCGGCGCCGGCGGTGATCACGGCGCCGACCTCGGCGGTGAGCCCGCTGACCGTACCGGCCTTGTGGGCGTGCAGGGGCTGCTCCATCTTCATCGCCTCGAGCACCACCACCAGGTCACCCTCGGCAACGGTGTCGCCGTCGGCCAACGCGATCTTGACGATGGTGCCCTGCATCGGGGAGGTGAGCGCGTCGCCACCGACCGGTGCGCCGGCCTTGACGCCGCCGCCGCGCCGGGTCGCCTTACGGGAGGCGGGTGCGGCTGTGGTCGTACTCCCGCCGAAGCCGGCGGGGAGGCTGACCTCGATGCGCTTGCCGCCGACCTCGACCACGACGGTGTCGCGTTCGGCCGGCGCGTCGGCGGTGCCGGCGGTGGCGGCGAACGGCGGCACGGTGTTGTGGAACTCGGTCTCGATCCACCGGGTGTGCACGGTGAACGGTTCGGCGGTGAACGCCTCGTCCCGCACGACAAGCCGGTGGAACGGCAGCGCGGTGGCCATCCCGTCGACGACCATCTCGTCGAGGGCGCGGCGGGCGCGTTCCAGCGCCTCGGTCCGCGTCTCACCGATGATGATCACCTTGGCCAGCAGCGAGTCGAAGTTGCCGCCGATCACGTCGCCGGCCGAGATGCCGGTGTCCACGCGGACGCCGGGCCCGGTGGGCAGGCGCAGCGTGGTGACGGTGCCGGGCGCGGGAAGGAAGTTGCGCCCCGGGTCCTCGCCGTTGATCCGGAACTCGATGGCGTGCCCGCGCGGCGTCGGGTCCTCGGTGATCCGCAGCTTCTCGCCGTCGGCGATCCGGAACTGCTCGCGGACCAGGTCGATGCCGGCGGTCTCCTCGGTGACCGGGTGCTCGACCTGGAGTCGCGTGTTGACCTCCAGGAAGGAGATCGTGCCGTCCTTGCCGACCAGGTACTCCACCGTGCCGGCGCCGTGGTAGCCGGCCTCGCGGCAGATCGCCTTGGCGCTGTCGTGGATCTGCGCGCGCTGCGCGTCGGTGAGGAACGGCGCGGGGGCCTCCTCCACGAGCTTCTGGTGTCGGCGCTGCAACGAGCAGTCCCGGGTGCCCACCACGATCACGTTGCCGTGCTGGTCGGCGAGGACCTGCGCCTCGACGTGGCGCGGCTGGTCCAGGTAGCGCTCCACGAAGCACTCACCGCGACCGAACGCCGCGACGGCCTCGCGGGTGGCCGACTCGAAGAGCTGCGGGATCTCCTCCATGGTGCGGGCGACCTTGAGGCCCCGCCCGCCGCCGCCGAAGGCGGCCTTGATGGCGACCGGCAGGCCGTGGTCGACGGCGAACCCCATCACCTCGTCCGGGCTGCCCACCGGGTCGGGGGTGCCGGGGACCAGCGGCGCGCCGGCGCGCTGGGCGATGTGCCGGGCGGTGACCTTGTCGCCCAGGTCGCGGATCGCCTGCGGGGTGGGGCCGATCCAGGTCAGCCCGGCGTCGATGACCGCCTGGGCGAAGTCGGCGTTCTCACTGAGGAAGCCGTAACCCGGGTGCACCGCGTCGGCGTCGGCCCGGGCGGCGATGTCGAGCAGCTTGTCGATGCGCAGGTACGTCTCGGTAGCGCTGTCCCCGCCGAGCGCGTACGCCTCGTCGGCGAGCGTGGCGTGCAGGGCGTCGCGGTCGGAGTCCGCGTACACGGCGACGCTGCCCAGGCCGGCGTCACGACAGGCGCGGATGACCCGGACGGCGATCTCGCCGCGGTTGGCGATCAGTACCTTGCGCACCTTCGTGGCTCCTCCCGGCAGGTTACTGACGGGGAGTGTATCGGCCACCCCGGGCGGCCCCTAACGATCGCTCAGTGTGGGATGACGCACTGAGCTTAGTCAAATTTGGCTATTACGCTTGGCTGGTGTCTGCGACTCGGATGATGATCCTCGGGCTGGTGCGGTGGATGCAGCCCGTGCACGGCTACGACGTGCGCCGCGAGCTGCTGAGCTGGAGCGCCGACAAGTGGGCGAACGTGCAGCCCGGCTCGATCTACCACGCGCTGCGCAAACTCACCGAGGAAGGGCTGCTGCGGGCCGTCGCGACCGAGCAGGTCGGCGCCCGTCCGGCGCGTACGACCTACGAGGTCACGCAGAAGGGGGACGACGAGTTCGAGACCCTGCTGCGCAACTTCTGGTGGAACTTCACCGAGCCGGTCGACCCCTTCACGGCGGCCTTCTCCTTCCTGCCCGCGATGCCCCGGTCCGAGGCGGCGGCGGCGCTGCGCAACCGGGCCAACCTGCTGCGCGCCGGCATGGAGTCGATGCGCGCCTCGCTCCAGTCGGACTGGGTGCGCAACACCAAGCCGGTGCACGTCGGTTGGATGTTCGAGCTGTGGTCGGCGAAGGCGGAGGCGGAGCTGAACTGGTGTGAGCGCATCGCGGAGCGGATCGAGTCCGGAGTGTCGTACCTGCCTGCTGAGCTGGCGAACGCCGAGGGTTGGTCGGGCCCACGGGAGGGCGAGGAGCGGTTCGACCGTGACGCGAAATAATCAACGTTGACTACAGACGCTATATCGCGTTAGCCTGCTGTCGGCACAGCGGGGGAGTGCGCCGTCCGGCGTCGTCCCACTCGACGGCCGGCCCGACCGACCGGATCGACACTCGACGGCCGGCTCGGCCGGCCCGACCGACCAGGAGCAGAAATGATCGAGACCAGGGGGCTGCGGAAGTCGTTCCGCTCCCGCGCGGGTCGAGAGACGAAGACGGTGGACGCCGTGCGCGGCGTCAACCTCGAGGTCGCCGAGGGCGAGATCTTCGGCTTCCTCGGCCCCAACGGCGCCGGCAAGACCACCACGCTGCGGATGCTCGCCACGCTGATCGAGCCCGACGGTGGCGAAGCCACAATCGCCGGCGCCGACCTGCGCAAGGACCCGGCGGAGGTCCGCCGCCGGATCGGGTACGTGCCGCAGGGCGGCAGCACCTGGGACGAGTCGACCGCCCGCGAGGAGTTGGTCCTGCACGCCCGGATGTACGGCATCGGCAAGGCCGACGCACAGCAGCGCGCCGTCCGCGCGCTGGAGGCCTTCCAGCTCACCGAGTACGCCGACCGCAAGTGCAAGACGTACTCCGGCGGCCAGCGTCGGCGGGTCGAGATCGCGCTCGGCATCATCCACGAGCCGAAGATCGTCTTCCTGGACGAGCCGACCACCGGCCTCGACCCGCAGAGCCGCGCCCACATGTGGGACGAGATCCGGCGGCTGCGCAACGACGGGATGACCGTCTTCATCACCACGCACTACCTGGACGAGGCCGACGCCCTCTGTGACCGCATCGCGATCATGGACAACGGCGAGGTCGTCGCCGAGGGCACGCCGGCCGAGCTCAAGCGCGAGATCTCCGGGGACGTGGTGCTCGTCGGCCTCGACCTGGCGGACACCCCCCAGGCCACCAAGGCGCTCGACGGTGAGCCGTACGTCAACAAGCTGGAGACCGCCGACGAGGGCGGCCTGCGCCTCTACGTCGACGAGGGCGCCACCGCCATCCCCCAGGTGCTGCGCCGCCTCGACCACGCCGGTCTGGAGCTGCGCTCGATCGAGCTGCACCGGCCCAGCCTGGACGACGTCTTCCTGACCAAGACCGGCCGCTCGCTGCGCGAGTCCTGACCCCGGAGAGACGACTCATGAAATTCGCCCGCGACACGTGGCTGATCTTCCAGCGGCAGATCCAACTTCTGCTGCGTAACCCGGTCTGGGTCTTCGTCGGCGTGTTCCAGCCGGTGATGTACCTGCTGCTCTTCGCCCCACTGCTCAAGCCGGCCCTGAACGCGCCCACCCAGGCCGCCGCCTACAAGATCTTCGTACCGGGCCTGCTGGTGCTGTTGGCCATCTTCGGCGGCCTGTTCCAGGGCTTCGGCCTGATCGCCGAACTGCGCGCCGGCGTCATCGAACGCTCCCGGGTCACCCCGATCAGCCGGCTCGCCCTGCTGCTCGGTCGCTCGCTGCGCGACGTGGTGTCGCTCATCGTGCAGGCCGTCATCATCACCCTGCTGGCGCTCCTGTTCGACCTGCGGGTCTACATCGGTGACCTGCTGCTGGCGTACCTGATGCTCGCCCTCATCGCGCTCATGACCTCGGCCGTGTCCTACGGCGTCGCGCTCAAGGTCAAGAGCGAGGACGCCCTGGCCCCGCTGATGAACACCGTGGCGCAGCCGGTGCTGCTGCTCTCCGGCATCCTGCTGCCGCTGACCTTCGCACCGGGCTGGTTGCAGGGCATCGCAGACTGGAACCCGTTCTCCTGGGCGGTCGACGGCACCCGGGCACTGTTCGCCGGTGACCTGGGCAGCGACAAGGTCTGGCAGGGCCTGACCATCACCGCGGTCCTCGCGGCGCTGGGCGTCTTCTGGGCCGCCCGCCAGTTCGCCCGCAGCGTCCGCTGACGCTTGCCCTTCGCCGTAGATCGGGGTGCCCCTCTTCGTAGGGGCACCCCGATGCCGGGTTGTCGGGGTTCAGCGCACCCGGGCGAGCGTGAGACCGTCCGCGATCGGCAGCATCACCGGGTCGACCCGCACGTCGGCCAGCACCTCGTCGTTGAACGCGGCGATGGCCCGGTCGTTGACGTCCTGCGGTGCGACGACCCGCCCGCCGCGCAGCACGTTGTCGACGGCGATCACCCCGCCCGGCCGCATCCGCGGCACCAGCTCGGCCCAGTAGACCGGGTACCCGGTCTTGTCGGCGTCGATGAACGCGAAGTCCAGGTGGCGCTCCTGCGGCAGCTCGCGCAGCGTGTCACCGGCCGGGCCGATGCGCAGCTCGATGCGGTCCTGCACTCCGGCGCGGGCCCAGTAACGCCTGGCGATCCCGGTGTACTCCTCGGAGATGTCGAAGCAGGTCAGCTGCCCGCCTTCGGGCAACCCCCGCGCAATGGCCAGCGCCGACAGGCCGGTGAACGTGCCAACCTCGACAGCCTGCCGTACGTCGAGCAGCCGGGTCAGGAACGTCAGGAACGCGGCCTGCTCCGGTGCCACCTGCATGGTGGCGTGCTCCGGCAGCGCCGACCGGGTCTCCTCGGCCAGATCCTGGATGATCTCGTCCGGCGGTGCGCCGTGTGCGACCAGGTACGCGTGCAGCTCGTCGGTGAGTGGGATCGACTTGGTGGTCATGAATGGACGTTACCGAGCGGCTCGACCGATTGGCCGCCCGGCGCGACCTTTGTCCACAGGTCCGTGATCTCCAGACCCAGTTCCGCCAACAGCCGACGCAGCAACGGCATCGACAACCCGACCACTGCACCGGGGTCACCCTCGATTCGCTCCACGAACGACCCGCCCAACCCGTCGATGGTGAACGCGCCCGCCACCGCCAACGGCTCGCCCGTGGCGACGTACGCGGCGATCTCGTCGTCGCTGATGTCCGCAAAGTGGACGACAGTCGACGCGACCGCCTCTGCCCGCTGCCCGCTGACCAGGTCGATCAGGCAGTGTCCGCTGTGCAGGACGCCACTGCGCCCCCGCATCCGCAACCAACGACGGGTGGCGTCCGCCGGATCGGTCGGCTTGCCGAGAATCTCCCCGTCGAACGCGAGCACCGAGTCACAGCCAATGATCAGAGTCCGCTGACCGGTCCCGGCAGTGGCGTCCTCGCCGGCGCTGCCGGTGGCTGGGTTAGCGTCGGTGGCTGACCTTGCGTCGGCGGCTGAGCTTGCGTCGGCGGCTGGGCTGGCGTCGGTGTCGTTGGCTGGGCCGTTCGGCGCGGTGCTGCCGGTGCCGGCGGCCGGGCTGACGGCTTTCGTCGTGGCGGCCGGGTGCAGCCGGCCAAGCACCGCTTGTGCCTTGAGCCGAGCCAGCTCCAGGCACAGATCTTCGGCGCGATCGGTCACCACCACGGATTCGTCCACCCCGCTGACCAGCACGTCCGGCTCGATGCCGGCAGCCTGGAGCAATTTCCGGCGAGCAGGGCTGGCAGAGGCGAGCACGAGGCGGAGCGGCAGAGTGTCAGACACCAGCCCGACGTTACCGCCCCCGCCCATCACCACACCGGTCCGCGGCCCTCAACGCCGCGTCCGCCGCCCGCCCCAGTCCTTGATCCACACCACATCGCCGATATCGCGCGATCAACCCGCTCCCATACCCCCACATCGGCGATACGGAGTCGATCAACCCGCCCTTTGCCGTGATCCACTCGACTTCCCGCAAACCGGGGCGTCCAATGGTGTGGGATGCCCCGACTTCAAGGAAACCGAGTCGATCGAGGCACCGGGTCCGACTACCGGCTGATTCTGGGCGGCGGATCATCACCGCGCCGCCGACGACGCGCCACGAGAGCCCACCCGGAACCGATGGCAACGATCACTCCGAGGGTGGCAAGGCCGCGAGCGGTTGCGCCGTCATCCTCGCCCGGCCGAGCACCGGCCGCCGTGGTCGACCCACCGTCGGCGGGCGCGCTCACCGATTCAAACCCCAACGGGGGTACGTCTGCCGTCAGCGCCGCCACGAGGTCGATCACGCCATACCCGTACTCGTCGTCCCGGCCCGGCGGCCCCTTGTCAAGGGCCGTGGCCGTGAGTCGATGGGCCACCTCCTGCGCCGGCAGGTACGGATACTTCGACCTGATCAACGCCGCAGCCCCGGCCACGATCGCGGTGGCATCAGAGGTGCCAGTGCCCTTGCGATACTTGCCATTAATGCTCGTGCTGTAGATGTCTACCGCCGGTGCGACCACATCAACTTCGGGACCAGTCACTGACAAGCTGGCAACATTCCCCTGCTGATCCACGCCACCAACAGCGACGACTCCGGGATAAGCTGCAGGATAACCGACAACCGTGTCGCGAGGCTTGTTACCTACCCCGGCCACAATTACTACGTCTGCCTGTATCGCTGCCGCGACGGCACTTCCGAGTCGGGAATTTGGCCCTGCGATGGAGGATATGCTGATAATCTTAGCCCCCTCGCTGACGGCGAAGTCAATTCCTGCGGCTAAGTTGTCACTGTCGCCATCCTCGTCGGTGCGACTCGTTCGGATTGGTAAGATCTCGGCTTCAGGGGCGATTCCCAGGGCACCTGTGTTATTGGATAGGCCGTGGGCGGCCACCAGGCCGGCCATTCCGGTACCGTGACCAGTATCGTCTCTTTGGCCATTGCCTTCGATGATGATATCGGTCCCCGTTAACAAATTTTCCTGCAGGTCCGGATGTGGTTCGATACCAGTGTCTGGTATAGCCACGATCACCCCTCGGCCGCGGCTGATCGAGTGTGCTTCGGCTGCCTCAAGGAAAGTTAGGTGCCACTGATCGCCGCGTATTCGATCGGACTCTCCTAAGGCCTGGCTTCCAATTGGATTCAAGCCATGCAGAGTTGCTGCGAGTAGACTTAAAGTGGCTACCGCTTTCCCAAAAGTTTGGATAGTCAACGACCGAATCCAATGGCGGGCCCGGGATCCATGGGGCCCTTCTCGTCCGGTGGTCGAACAACTGGTGCGACTCCCTTGTTGGTCTCCCATGGATGGTCTGGATCCCAGCCACTCATTTCCTCGTCGGTCTTGCCAGGGACCGCACGCTGTGGCGTTGAGAAACTGCTTGGCGTGCCGCCGCTGCTAGTGCTAATGCTAAACGGCGTTACTCCGTTGATGGCGCCTATGCCTCGCCCGCTGCCTGGACGAGAGCCAGCGCCACCTGTCGGTCCGGTTCCAGCGCCTCCGCCACCGATCACTCCACCGACTGGGTTGATCCTTCGTGGCGAGGCGGCATTGTTCCCGGGTTGGTTAGGCCCGACTCCAGGGGGTAATCCCCCGATTAAGCCCCCAGGCGGCATTGGGCGAGGCTGTGCCGACGGGTTCCCTTTAAGCCCTGTTCCGGCGTCCAACCGATTGTTCGTTCTCGGCAATGAGGGTGTCCCGGGAACGGAGCCGCGTGTAGGGAAAGCGGGTGGCATTTGAGCCGCCCCGATGCTAGGTGTCGAACTGTTCGATGGTGATAGCGGCAGGCTGGTCGGTGAGACTAGATTTGGAGGGGTAGTTGCGATTGCGCCGCCTACGCCGCCAAGTACAGGTCCGACGCCAGAGGTTGAGGCCGTCCCGGCGGAGCTTACCGCAGTAGAGCCCGGACGGTTCATGGATGGCGCTCGAGGTGGCATTGGCACTATTGGAGGAATGATTGGAGCGGCGGAAGGCCCGCCATAAACATCTGCGTCGCTATGGTCGATGACCGGATTAATCCTAGGGCTGGGTGGGGGCTGGCGGAGGGTGGCTTGGGCTTGTTGGAGTTCGCCACTGAGGTTGAACATCATCGCCCGTGCCTGCACGTTCAAACGTTCCAGCTCGCTGTCCGTCACCGGTGCGTCGACGACCCGGTTGCCCATGATGGCCTTCGGGTCGGCGGCTGTCGCCTCGTACGCCTGCTTCTGTTTGAGCTTGACCGCGTACTCCTCGTGGAGCTTGCGAAGCTCGGCCCTGGTGGCGCCGATGGCCTGGGTGGCGGCGGACAGCGCGGTGTAGTTGGCGGCGGCGGCGTCGTGGGTGTGGCGCACCTTGGCGATCAGGTCGTCGAGTTGGGCGAGGTACGTGCCGGAGGCGGCGCTGGTCTCGGGGGGCCACGCTTCGGCCAGCCCTCGGCGGTATTCCTGGAGTCGGCCGAGGTGGATCTGGGCCAGGTCGCAGACCTTGCGCCAGCCGGCGACCTGTTTCCAGTGGTTGGTGGTGTCGTGGTCCTGGAGGCACGCCCACATGCTGTTGAGGTCCATCAGGTGCCAGTCGGTCTGGCCGGAGGTGCGGCCGCCACCACGCTCGATCACGGCAGGACCACCGGCCTTTCGCTGTCGGGGCCGGTGGGGTCGCTGAGTGTCGGCGTCCGACCGCCGGACAGGACGGTCCCCGGGTCGGCGAGGGCCCGTTGGACGTCCACGGCTCGGGCGGCGGAGAAGGCGTCGCTGTCGGCGTACTGGCTGGCGACCCGGTCGGCGACGGCGGCCAGGTGACCGGTGGCACCGCGGACGGCGTACACCATGTCGGTGGTGGCCTGCTGTGTCTCGTGGTGGGCGTGCAGGAAGGTGACCAGTTCGACGAACGCATCGCAGGGGTTGGGCACCTTGGCGGACATGTCGTCGGCGATGTACGACAGGTGGGGCGCGTAGTTGCGCTCGACCTCGGCGGCGAGCCGGTCGGCGAACTCGCGGAGTTGACGGATGTCGGCCTCGATGCCGCCGTAGCCGTTGAGCCAGGGCGCCGGGTGGTCCTCTTCCGGGATCATCGGTCCTCCCTGTCCGTCACTGCACCATCTCCCTGAGTGAGGTTAACGGCTGCACGGCGATCCTGGCAGCCCCGCAGAGGGGCGAGCCGTGGTCAGCGAGGGAGGCCGGAGGCGCGCCAGGTGTCGAGGCGCGCCGGTCGGCCGCTGCGCGCCCAGGCGGACACGGTGGCCGGTGCGGCTGCCGCGGCCGGGCGGGACCGGACGAGGACCGCCCCTACCAAGGCGGCCAGTTCGTCGGCGGTCGGCACGCCGCGGACGACCCGGAACAGCGGCTCTTCGGCAGACATGCCGCCAGGGTACGCGGCCAGAAGTCACGTCACACGCACAGTGGCGTGCCGGCGGTGTGAGCGTCGGCGGGTCCGGGTACCGTCTCACCGATGTCGAACGCGCTTCCCCAACTCGTCGCTGACCGATACCGGCTTCTGTCGCCGCTCGGCCAGGGCGGCATGGGTCGGGTGTGGAAGGCGCGCGACGAGGTGTTGCACCGGGACGTCGCCATCAAGGAGTTGGTGCCGCCGCCCGGCCTCACCGACGAGGAACGCCGCGAGATGCGAGAACGGTCGCTGCGCGAGGCGCGGGCCATCGCCCGGCTCAACCACGTCAACGTGGTACGCATCTTCGACGTTCTGCGGACCGACGGCGACCCGTGGATCGTCATGGAGTACGTGGCGTCGAGGTCGTTGCAGGACACCCTCGCCGAGGACGGGCCGGTGTCGGTGGCCCGGACGGTCGAGATCGGCCTGGGCGTGCTCGGCGCGCTGAACGCGGCGCACAAGGCGGGCGTCATGCACCGCGACGTCAAACCGGGCAACGTGCTGCTGGGCGAGGACGGCCGGGTGGTGTTGACCGATTTCGGTCTCGCGACGATTCCCGGTGACCCGAATGTCACCCGCACCGGCATGGTGCTCGGTTCGCCCGCGTACATCTCGCCGGAACGGGCCCGGGAGGGCACCGCCGGGCCGGAGGCCGACCTGTGGTCGCTGGGCGCGACGCTGTACGCGGCGGTGGAGGGCAAGTCGCCGTACGCGCGGCCGTCCGCGATCGCCACGCTGGCCGCGCTGGCCACCGAACCGATGCCACCGCCGAAGAACGCCGGCCCGCTCAAGGCGGTGCTCACCGGGCTGCTCCAGAAGGACCCGAACGAGCGGATCACCGCCGAGGTGGCGGAGCGGCTGCTGCGCCGCGCCGGGGGCAAGCGGGCGCGGGGGATCTCACTGCTCGATGGCGTACGCCGGCCGGGGCCGAACGGCCCGCGTGAGCCGCGCCCGCCGCTCGTGCCGGCGCCGCGCCCCGCCGAGGAGAGCGCCGCCCGCCCGGTGTCGCCGCCTGCGCCGCGTACCCCGCCGCCGGTCGCCGCGGCTGCCGCGCCCGCCGTCGCCGACGCCTCGCCGACGGAGGTCGTGCCCGCGGGTGCGGACGCCGAGCCGACGGCCACGGTGCCGGCCGAGCCGACCGCTAAAATCGACCGCCCGGCCACGCCGGCCGCCGAGCCGACCGCGACTGTGGCGGCGGCCGACGACAACCCCGATGACGGTCCGGCCGACGCCGACGCCGACGCCGACGCCGACGACGAGCCGACGGCCGTCGACGGGCCGCCGGTGGCGCCGGAGCAGCGCAAACCCTCGACTCCGACGTCCGTGATGCCCCCGGTGAGTCCGGCCGGGCGCGCGGCGGTGCCGGTGTTCGACGGTACGAAGCCGAACAACACCCGCCGCAACGTGCTGATCGGGGCCCTGGTGGCTCTGCTGCTTGTCGGCCTCGTGGTGATCGTGCCGATGCTGACCAAGGGCGATGACAACGAGACCCCGCAGGCCGACGCGACGACCGGGGCGGCCGCGACGTCGGCGCCGGCGCAGTCCTCCGCTCCGGCGGTGCCTCCGCCCAGCACTGGCGCACCGAGTGCGACGCCCTCGGCAACGCCGTCGGCGGACCCGAACGCGCTGCCGGCCGGCTGGAAGCTGCACAAGGATCCTGCGGGCTTCTCCCTGCCCCTGCCCGACGGTTGGGTGCGCGAGGACGCCGGTAAGAACACGGTCGTCTTCGACGAGTCCAACGGGCCGGGCGAGCTGCTCGTGCAGTGGACCCCGACGCCGAAGAAGGACGCGTACGCGGACTGGAAGAGCATCGAAGGCGGCCGAAAGGACGAAGTCAAAAATTATCAGTACGTCAGCATCAAGCGGTGCACGTTCTGGAAGACCTGCGCGGACTGGGAGTGGCTGGAGACCCGGGACGGGACCAGGATCCATGTCCGTAACCGGGGCTTCGTGACGGCCAGCGACCGTGGTTACGCGTTGCGGTGGGAGATCGCGGAGAAGGACTGGCAGGCCAACCTGCCTAACTTCGACCGGATCGCCAAGGGCTTCGTGCCCGACCGTCAGGACTGAAACTCATTCGCATGACTTTTCGTCGTCCTGGGTAAATGACCATCGACGACGGAAGGATGTACGACATGGGTTACCGACGGAGGGACGCCCGGCCCCGGCTGGCACTGTGGATGCTCGTCGCTCTCGGCGACGCGATCCTGCTGCTGGCCGCGGTGGGAATGCCGGCGTTCATCGCACTGCTCAGCGTCGTGACCGTTGCCGTCGGCGGGGTCGGCGCGTGGCGTCTGACCCGGCGTGGCGCACTGGTTCCCGAGGAGAACCAGGTGCCCGCCCTGAGCCGACGGCGGGCCTGAACCGAAAACGGTGGTGTGGCGGCAGCCGGACCGATTGTGCACCGTGAGGTGATAGTCGATCCCGCTGCCGCCAACGGCCCGATCAGGTGTTGTTGGCCAGCGCCACGAGGCGGCTCCGGTCGCCGTTCCAGTAGTTGCGGTCCACGTTGCCGCTGATCCCGGAGACGGAACCCGTGCTGGTGTACTGCCAGAAGCTCCACACCGGCGCGCCGGCCGGCAGGGCACCCGGGGTGCTCGACCAGCGGGCCAGCCAGAGCGGGTGGTTGGCCCACGGGCCGGTCCAGCTGCCGGTGCACTGGTTCCACCAGCTCGTGGTGGTGTAGATGACCGCGTACCGGCCGGTGCGCGAGCGGTAGGTGTTCAGGAAGTCCTGCACCCAGTTGCGCATGCCGGTGGTGCTCAGGCCGTAGCAGTAGCCGCCGCTGTACGGGTTCGCCTCGATGTCCAGCGCCGCCGGCAGGGTGCGGCTGTCCGCCGACCACGCGCCACCGTTGGACGCCAGGTAGTTGGCCTGGGTCGAGCCGGCGGAGATGTTCGGCCGGGCGAAGTGGTACGCCCCACGGATCACCCCGGCGTTGTAGGCGTTGACGTAGTTCGTGTTGAACGCGGAGTCCTTGACGCTGGTGCCCTCGGTCGCCTTGATGAAGGCGAACTCGATGCCCGCGTTGCGGACGCTGGTCCAGTTGATGCTGCCCTGGTAGTGGGACACGTCGACACCGGCGGTGGTGGCCGCCGCCGCCGGGCCGGCGGTCGCGACCACTGTCGCCGCCGCGGTGGCGAGGACGGTGAGGCCGGCCGCGAGCGCGCGGCGCAGCGATGATCGGGTACGGGCCATGAGTGCCTCCAGGGACGCCGGTCTATTGACGCCCATCTTTGGAGCTAAGTGCCCTTGATCGCAATAGCTGTAGAGAAAACTTTCATCGACGGCTGTGGGTGGCTGGCTGGGGGTTGCGGTGGTTGAACGGTCAGCGCAGGGTGGCAGGGTCGAGCTGCCACCGGAACGGCTCCGCGATGCTCAACGTCTCGCCGGCCTTGGCGACCTGGTCCTCGACGTAGTGCTCGCCGTCGAGCCGGTAGAGGCGCAGCGAGTGGCCGTCACCTTCCTGCTCGACCAGCAGGTACCAGGGGATGCGCGCGATGGCGTAGAGCTGCATCTTGACCAGCCGGTCGGCGGCAGCGTTGCCGGGCGAGACGACCTCGCACACCAGCACCACCTCGGCGGCCTCCACCGCCGTGCCCTCGTCGTCCGTGTCCGCGACGACGACGTCCGGGATAACTATCCGGTCCACTGTGAGTCGGACGTTCACCGCGCTGAAGACCACCAGACCGCCGGAGGCACGCGCGATGTGGTTGGCCAGCCGCCGTGACACCAACTGGTGTCGCTTGGTCGGGACCGGGCTCAGAAGGAGGCTTCCGTCGAGCAGCTCGATCCGGTCCGGGGTCTCACCCAGGGCGAAGTAGTCGGCCTCGGTCCACGGGCCGATGTGATGCTCCACTGGTACAGGTCACACCCGCGATCCCCTCCTCGTTCAAACGGCCTGACGCGTCTTCAGCCGGTGCCTCGGTAGCGACACGGAACGCCGCCGGTAGGCTCGCGCCCCATGATGTCGATCGACGGACTGGGCGAGATGTGGGACACGCTGTTCGGCGCGCAGCCGGACCCGCCCCCACTGCTGGTGCTGATCACCGCCGCCGTCGCGTTGGTGGTGGTGTCCACGCGGCTGCCGTGGCGCATCGCCCGCAACGCCATCACCATCGCCCACGAGGGCGGGCACGCCCTCGTCGCCCTGCTCACCGGCCGCAAGCTGCGCGGCATCCGGCTGCACTCGGACACGTCGGGACTGACGCTCTCCGCCGGTCGACCCTCCGGGCCGGGAATGATCCTCACCCTGCTCGCCGGCTACGTCGCCCCGCCGCTGATCGGGTTGGCCGGCGCCTGGCTGCTCGGCGGTAACCGCATCACCCTGCTGCTCTGGGTCGCGGTGGCGCTGCTGCTCGCCATGCTGGTCATGATCCGCAACGCGTTCGGCGTGGTGTCGCTCCTGGTCACCGGAGCGCTGGTGTTCGCCGTCTCCTGGTACGCGACGCCGCAGGTGCAGGCCGCGTTCGCGTACACCGGGGTGTGGTTCCTGCTGCTGGGCGGGGTGCGGCCGGTGGTGGAGCTGCAACGCCTGCGCTCGCGTGGTCGGATGCCCGCCTCCGACGCCGACCAGCTCGCCGGGCTGACCCCGTTTCCGGCGTTCTTCTGGGTGGTCTTCTTCGCCCTGGTCAACCTGGTCGCCCTCGTCGTCGGCGCCCTGCTGCTCGCCGGCCCGATCCTCACCGACGCCGGCCTGACGCTCTGATCCCATCGGGGCAGAATGAGCCGATGCGATACGTGATCATCGGGGCGGGCGCGGTCGGCGGGACCATCGGCGTACGGCTGGCGCAGGCCGACCGGGACGTGACACTGGTGGCCCGTGGGGCGCACCTGGACGCGATCCGGGAGCGTGGCCTGACGCTGCGGCAACCGGACGGCGACGTGACCGCCCGGCTCGCCGCCGTCGACGGCCCGGGTGACCGGCCGCTGTCGCCGGACACGGTGCTGGTGCTCACCGTCAAGTCCCAGGACACCGAGGACGCGCTGGCGACCTGGGTGGACGCTCCCGTCGCCGGCGGCGGAACGGCCGGCGAGCGGCTACCGCTGGTCACCGCGCAGAACGGGGTGGCGAACGAGCGGGCCGCCCTGCGGCTCTTCGCGGACGTGCACCCGATCTGCGTCTGGCTGCCGGCCACCCATCTGGAGCCGGGCGTGGTGGTGGCGAACGGACACCCGCACCCCGGGATGCTCCACATCGGCCGCTATCCGGGCGGCGCAGACGACACCGACCGGGCGATCGCCGCTGACCTGACCGCCGCCGGTTTCGTCGCGCCGGTACGCGAGGACGTGCTGCGCTGGAAGTACGGCAAGCTGCTCAGCAACCTCGGCAACGGGCTTCAGGCGCTGCTCGGGGACGACATTCCGGATGCCCTCATCGAGCGGGTACGCGCCGAGGGCATCGCCGCGCTCGCCGCCGCCCGCATCCCGCACACGTCCACCGAGGAGGAACGGGCCGAACGTGGTGACCTCGTGCAGCAGCGCCCGGTCGGCGGCGCGAACCGGTCCGGCGGCTCCACCTGGCAGAGCCTCGCCCGAGGCATGGGCTCGACCGAGGTCGACCACCTCAACGGGGAGATCGCGCTGCTCGGCCGACTGCATGGCGTACCGACTCCGGCCAACGTGGCCGTGCAGCGGGCGGTACGGCGAGCCACGCGGGAGCGGATCGGGGCCGGCGCGTTCCCACTCGCCGAGCTGGAGAAGATGATCGCCTGACCGGGGCAACCGAGCGCCCCGTCCGGCGCGTGTTCCCTGCGACCGACACGGGAGGTAGCGGGGTGCCGGACGTCGACGGGTTCGACGAGTTCTACCGGGGGAGCCGCCAACGGCTGCTCGGTTTCGTCTACGCCCTCACCGGCGACCGGGTCGAGGCGCAGGATGCCGTGCAGGAGGCGTACATCCGGGCCTGGCAGCGCTGGTCGACGATCAGCGCCTACGACGACCCGGAGGCGTGGGTACGGGTGGTCGCCAGCCGTATCGCCGTCAGCCGGTGGCGCAGCCTGCGCAGCCGTGCCCGCGCGTACCTGCGGCACGGCGCGACCGAGACCGTTCCCGGGCCGGGCACCGACACGGTCGAGGTGGTCGCCGCGCTGCGCCGACTGCCCGAGGAGCAACGCACCGCCATCGCCCTGTACTACCTGATGGGCATGCCGGTCGCCGAGGTGGCGCGGGAGACCGCCGCCCCCGTCGGCACGGTCAAGGCCCGCCTCTCCCGGGGGCGTACCGCGCTCGCCGGTCTGCTCGCCGTCTCTGAGCTGGAGGAGGCCACCGATGCATGACGACCTGGCATTCGTCGAACAGGTCCACCGCGACCTGAGCGACGTGCAGTGGCCGGAGCCGCAGGAGATCCGGGCCCGTGCCCGTCGCCGCAGTCGTCGTACCGTCGCGCTGGCGACCGTCGCGGTGCTCGCGGCGGTGACGGGCCCGGCATACGCCCTGACGGGAGGCACCTCCGCTGCGCCCGATGCCGCCCTGCCCGTGTCGACGCAGGGCCCCGCTCGGGCGGACATTCCCCTGGACTCCCTGCTGGCGGTCACCGAGGTGCCGGTGAAGAACCCCGTGCAGCTCGGCGATGCCGGCCTCGGGGAGGTCGTCCGGTTGGATCCGACGTTGCAGAGATGCGGCGACGACCGTGGCGTGCCGGCGGTGCCCGCGTACTCCCGTTACTCGCGGTCGCAGACCCTGTTGTCGTCGACGAAGGACGGTGGCGCGCCGGCGCGGGTCGAACTCAGCCAGGACATCTACCGGGTCGACCCGCTGGTGAGCACGCGACTCTTCACTCACCTGAGGGTGCTGCTCGACGCCTGCCCCGAGTGGTATGTCGCCGAGCGCACCCTGGTGGCGGGTGAGACGACGCCGAACGAGAGCAGGCATGCCTGGGAGACGGCGGCGAGCAACTTCGCCGGTGACGAGTCGATCCTGGTGCGGTACGTACCGTTCGCCCCCGCTGGTCCGGCCACCACCGAAAGGGCACTCCAGCGCTCCAGCCCGGTCGGGATGACAGTCATGGTCCGGGTCGGCGACCTGCTCACCGTGCTGGAGCCCAATCCGGACCTGGGCCTGCACGACGCGGACCTCGAGGCGCTGGGTCGAGTCGCTGCCCGGCGACTGTGTCCCGCTGCCAACCCGGCCTGCTGACCGTCCGCTCAACTTCGGGGATGTTGCTGCCTCCCAGGGCAGGGAAGCAGCACTTTCCCCGAAGTTGCGCGAAAACAGCGAGCGGATCAAGCGAGCGGATCAAGCGAGCGGTCAGAGCGGGATGTTGCCGTGCTTCTTGGGCGGCAGGGTCTCGCGCTTGGTCCGCAGGACGCGTAGTGCCCGGACGATCTGGGTGCGCGTCTCGTGCGGGGCGATCACCGAGTCGACGTACCCGCGCTCGGCCGCCACGTACGGGTTGGCCAGCGTGTCCTCGTACTCGGCGATCTTCTCGGCCCGGACCGCCGCCGGATCGTCGGAACCGGCCAGCTCCGAGCGGTAGAGGATGTTCACCGCGCCCTGCGCGCCCATCACGGCGATCTGTGCGGTCGGCCAGGCGAAGTTCAGGTCCGCGCCGAGGTGCTTGGAGCCCATCACGTCGTACGCCCCGCCGTACGCCTTGCGGGTGATCACGGTGACCTTCGGGACGGTCGCCTCGGCGTACGCGTAGATGAGCTTCGCGCCCCGGCGGATGATGCCGTCCCACTCCTGGCCGGTGCCGGGCAGGAACCCGGGCACGTCGACGAAGGTCAGCACCGGAATGTTGAACGCGTCGCAGGTGCGCACGAACCGGGCGGCCTTCTCCGAGGCGGCGATGTCCAGGGTGCCGGCGAAGTGCATCGGCTGGTTGGCGACCACACCGACCGGCCGACCCTCGACCCGGCCGTAGCCGACGACGATGTTCTGCGCGTAGAGCGGCTGGACCTCCAGGAACTCCCCGTCGTCGAGGACGTGCTCGATGACGGTGTGGATGTCGTACGGCTGGTTGGCCGAGTCCGGGATGAGCGTGTCCAGCGCACGGTCCTCGTCGGTGATCTCCAGGTCCGCCGGGGCCTCGAAGACGACCGGCTCGTCGAGGTTGTTGGACGGCAGGTACGACAGCAGTGCCTTGACGTAGTCGACCGCGTCGTCCTCGTCGCTGGCGAGGTAGTGCGCGTTGCCGCTGCGCGTGTTGTGCGTACGGGCCCCGCCCAGCTCCTCCATCCCGACGTCCTCGCCGGTGACGGTCTTGATCACGTCGGGGCCGGTGATGAACATGTGGGAGGTCTGGTCGACCATGACGGTGAAGTCGGTGACCGCCGGGGAGTAGACCGCGCCACCCGCGCAGGGCCCCATCACCAGCGAGATCTGCGGGATCACCCCGGACGCCCGGACGTTGCGGAAGAAGATCTCCCCGTACAGGCCGAGCGACACCACGCCCTCCTGGATGCGGGCGCCGCCGGAGTCGTTGATGCCGACCACCGGGCAACCGATCTTCATGGCGAGGTCCATCACCTTGACGATCTTTTCGCCGAAGACCTCACCGAGCGAACCGCCGAAGACCGTGAAGTCCTGGGCGAAGACGCAGACCTGCCGGCCGTCGACGGTGCCGTAGCCGGTCACCACGCCGTCGCCGTAGGGGCGGTTGCGCTCCAGGCCGAAGGCCGTGGACCGGTGCCGGGCCAGCTCGTCCAGCTCGACGAAGGAGCCCTCGTCGAGCAGCATCTCGATGCGCTCGCGGGCGGTCTTCTTGCCCCGCGCGTGCTGCTTCTCGACCGCACGCGCCGACCCGGCGTGCACCGCCTCGTCGACCCGGCGCTCCAGGTCCGCCAGCTTGCCGGCAGTGCTGTGGATGTTGGTCCCGGTCTCGGTAGTCACCCAGGGAATATAACGATGGTTCAGGTCCGTGCGGCTGTGCAGTACGCCTCGACGCCCGTACCGGTCGCCGCCGTAGGCTGACGGTATGCCGGGCTCCCCGTACACCGATCTGGACCGACCACCGCTGTCGGCGGCCCGGCTGCGGCGCGCGCTGGTCGCGCCGAACGGCCCCTGGACGCGTCTGGAGCTGTACGCCGAGACCGGCTCCACCAACGCGGACGTGTCCGAGGCAGCCGCGGCGGGCGAGCCGGAGGGTCTGGTCGTGGTCGCGGAGCGGCAGACCGCCGGGCGCGGCCGTCGCGGCCGGGTCTGGCAGTCGCCACCGCGCGCCGGCATCACCACCAGCGTGCTGCTGCGGCCCGGCGAGGCCGTGCCGGACCGCGACTGGGCGGCCGTTCCACCCACGGGGTACGGCTGGCTGCCCCTCCTCGCCGGCGTCGCGCTTGTCGAGTCGGTGGCCCGGCTGGCCGAGCTGGACGCGACCCTGAAGTGGCCCAACGACCTGCTCATCGGGGATGCGAAGTGTGCCGGCGTGCTGGCCGAGGCGGTGCCGGGGCGCTCTCCGGCACAACCGCCGGCCATCGTCCTCGGCATCGGTCTCAACGTGACCCTGCGCGCCGACGAGCTACCGGTGAACCCGACCGGGTTGCCGGCCACGTCGCTGCAACTGGCCGGCGCGGCGGCCACCGACCGGGACCCACTGCTGCGGGCGTTGCTGCGGGCGCTCGCCGACTGGTACGACCGTTGGCGCACCGCCGGCGGAGACGCCGAGGCGAGTGGTCTACGCGCCGCCTACCTGGCCTCCTGCGCCACGATCGGCCGCGACGTACGCGTCCTGCTGCCCAACGGCGAGACCCGAACCGGCACCGCAACCAGCATCGACAGCGACGGCCAACTCCAACTAACCACCCCGCTGGAAACCCGGTCCATAGCCGCCGGAGACGTCCTACACGTGCGCTAGCCCCCCTCCGCGGCGATCTTGCACTTTCTGTCGTGGCGTATCGGGCTCAAGGGCGCGTAGCGGCGACCGAAAGTGCAAGATCGCGGAAGCTGGGGTGGGGCCGCGTGGCGGATGTCGCCGACTGGCTTTCGGGGTTTACCGTCGGCGCGTCAAAGAAAAGGCGTTGGAGGTTGTCGTGGCGTTCCCCGAAGACGTGCTCACGAAGGACGAGCACGTCGTGCTACACCTGCACCCGCACTGGAAGGCCCTTGTCCGGCCGATTCTGGTGCTGGTCGTCGCCATCGCCGCGGTGGTGGTCGGCGTGCTGCTGCTACCCGAGAGTTCCGGCGGTTCGATCGCGCTGGCCGTGATCGGCGTGATCGGCCTGGTGGCGGTGCTCTGGCTCGGTCTGTGGCCGTTCCTGGTCTGGCGTACCACCCATTACCTGTTCACCAACGAGCGCGTGCTGTTGCAGCAGGGTGTCTTCTCCCGGGACCGGCGGGACCTCCCGCTCACCCGGATCAACGACCACTCGATGAACCAGCACTTCTTCGAGCGGATGCTCGGCTGCGGCACCCTCACCATCGAGTCCGCCGGTGAGCGCGGTCAGTCGGTGCTCAAGGACGTACCGGGGGTCAGCCGGGTGCAGACCACCCTCTACGAGCTGGTCGAGGCGCAGCACGACAAGCACTCGCTGGGCGACGGGGAGATGCGCGACATCCTCGCCGACATGCGCGAGGGCAAGCCGCTGCGCGACACCACGAGCTGATCGGATCGGCACTGATCACCCCGGCCCGCGCGTGGGCCGGGGTGATCAGGCGTGCTGCTCGGCCTGGGTCGTCTGCTCGGATGGTCGCGCCTGCACCGGGCCGGCCTGCTGCGGTCCCGCCTCTGCCGGCGCGGTCACGGCAGGCTCGGTTCCGGCCGGCTCGGCCGATGGCGGCGCGGCGTCCGTCGGCTCTGCCGAAGACGGTTCCGGCTCGGTGTCCGTCTCGACCGGGCGCAGCGCGAACCAACCGCGGAAGCGCGTACGCAGCACCTCCTGCTCGGGCCGGTTGTCCGGGCCGAGGCGGAGCATGGTGCCGGTGAGGATGACGGTGCCGAGCCCCGGGCGAGCGGACGACGGGCGGGCGCCGATGACGTCGACCCGCACGGCGAGACGGTCCCCGGCGCGTACCGGGGCGAGCCACCGCAGCTCCTCCAGACCGGGGGAGGCGTCGGCCGCCGCGCGGGACAGCAGGTGGTCGACGTACGCCCGCATGAACAGGCTGACCGTGTAGAAGCCGCTGGCGATGACGCCACCGTGCCGGCTGGCCTCGGCCAGCTCCGGGTCGACGTGGTACCACTGCGGGTCGAAGCGCCGGGCGAACGCCCGCATCTCGTCGCCGTCCACGGTCACCGTCCCGAGGTCGACGGTGAGGCCCGGGACGAGGTCCTCGAAGAACAGCTCGGCGGGCGCTCCGGTGCCGGAGCGGAGGGCGGGTGGCGTCACCGGCGGGGTGCGCGACGAGTGCCCGCGTGCAGCTCCGCGGCGAGTTCCGCGTCCAGGTCGGCCGGAAGGCCGCCGGTCAACGGCCGCCCCTGAACCGGAGCGGCGCCGGTCGGGCCGGGTGTCGGCTCGGGACGCTCGGCGGACTGCGCCTCTTCCAGCTCGGAGACCGATTCGGCAAGCTCGGCGACCGGGTCCATCTCGGCCATGGTGTCCCACTCGTCGCGCGGGATGTCGTGCCAGGTGGGCTCGGTCTTCGCGGCGTCCGCGGCCGGCGTGACGGGCTGGAAGACGAAGGTGCGGTACGACCAGAACCGGAACAGGGTGCCCAGCAGGACACCAGCGGTCTTCGCCACGTTCAGCGCCAGCAGGCCGTGTACGCCGAGCCCGTACTTCGCCGCCGCGACGGCCCCCAGCTCGATGAGCAGGCCGATCCCGTTGAACAGGAAGAACAGGACGTACTCCCGACGCATCGCCGATTTCGGGCGATCCCGGTACGTCCAGTGACGATTCATCAGATACGACGTGATCGTCGCGACGAGCGTCGCGATCACGTTCGCCTTCAACTGACCGTTGACGAAAACGGTA
The DNA here is from genome assembly GCF_043197485.1 of Micromonospora sp. NPDC049102. Classification (NCBI taxonomy): domain Bacteria; kingdom Bacillati; phylum Actinomycetota; class Actinomycetes; order Micromonosporales; family Micromonosporaceae; genus Micromonospora; species Micromonospora sp. NPDC049102. The sequence continues at coordinate 89,413 of NZ_JBICTE010000005.1, forward strand.
AGTGCAAGGACATTGAACACCGCGTAATTGATGACGGTGTTCACGCCGCCGACGATGCCGAATTTCAGCGCCTCATGGATGAACTTCTGCCAGCGCTCAGGCAGCAGACGGACAAGACGCATGCGAAACACCTTAGGGCAGTCGGTGAAGCCGGCGATCACCGGCCGGGCGAGGTAAGCGGCAGGTCACGCACCGTGGTCCCGGTCGAGCTCCACCTGCGGCACGACCGGAGTTCCCGCTTCGACGAAGACGAACCGCCGGTAGGACCAGAATCGGAACAGCGTCCCGAGGCCGGTGCCCACGACGAAGCTGGCGATGTTGTCGGCCAGTTGCGTCTGGAACACGGCCGGCCAGATGCTGCCGAGCCCGTACCTGCTGATCGCGAGGCAGGCCACCGCGATCCCCAGGCCGACAGCGTTGAAGAAGAAGAACAGCGCGTACTCCCGGGCCGGGTTGCTGCGCTGGCGGTGCCGCCAGGTCCAGAAACGGTTGCCCAGGAAGGCGAAGGTCGCGGCGATCACCGTCGAGATCGTCTTGGCCGTCACCTGCTCCATGCCCCGCGCGCTGGTCAGGTAGTTGAAGAGCGCGAAGTCGATGAGGAAGGCGATCCCGCCCACGGTGGCGAACTTGCTCAGCTCGTGCACGAGGTGACCGAAACGGTCGAGCAGTCCACGGACCAGACCCGGTCGGGTCTGCCGGGGACCCGGTTGCTCCCCGGTCATCGTGGCGGCCACGGGGCGAGCCTACCGGCTGTCGAGGTGTCGGCGGGGGAGCAACGGCGAGGGGGACATCGTCGCCGATGCGGGCCCTTTCAGCCGGTGCGCCGCGGTTGAACGCAGCGTAACCAGGTGGGAGGACTGACGCGCCTCGGAACGGGAATCCGCGAACCGGTCGGCGGGGTGGGTTGACGGCCCAACCGCAACGCGCGTCGACCGGGGTGCACAACAAGATTTGCGTGAAACTGCGCAGGAAAGCGGGTATCAGATCGCGATGCCGCAGCGTGGCCGTAGCTTGTGCAGTTCTTCACAACCAGTCCCACTGACTCGGAAGGCTGCCCGGTTTACGCTGAGCCCAATCCCAGGTTTCCACGAAGGCGGCGCTTCGCGTCGCTGAGACTCGTGCATCCCATAGATCGGTCAGCGTCGACCACAAGGAGATGTGTCATGGTTGCTCCGGCTGTAGTGCGGGGTATCGATCAGGCCCCGACGTCCCATCCGAAACTGCTTGCCTGGGTCCGTGAGGTCGCGGAACTGACCACCCCCGACCGGGTCGTGTGGGTGGACGGGTCCGACGAGGAGTGGCGTCGCCTCACCGATGAGCTGGTCGAGGCCGGCACCCTCATCCGCTTGAACCCGGAGAAGAAGCCGAACTCGTTCTACGCGCGCACCGACCCGTCCGACGTCGCCCGGGTCGAGGAGCGCACCTACATCTGCTCCGTCGACGAGGCGGACGCCGGCCCCACCAACAACTGGATGGCGCCGGCCGAGATGAAGCGGACGATGACCGAGCTGTACCGCGGCTCGATGCGCGGTCGCACCATGTACGTCATCCCGTTCGTGATGGGCCCGGTCGAGGCCGAGAGCCCGATGTTCGGTGTCGAGATCACCGACAGCCCGTACGTGGTGGCCTCGATGCGCATCATGACCCGGATGGGCGCGGCGATCCTCGAGGCGATGGGCGACGACGCGGACTTCGTGCACGCGCTGCACTCCATCGGCGCCCCGCTCGCCCCGGGCCAGCAGGACGTGCCGTGGCCCTGCAACGAGACCAAGTACATCTCGCACTTCCCGGAGTCCCGCGAGATCTGGTCGTACGGCTCCGGTTACGGCGGCAACTCGCTGCTCGGCAAGAAGTGCTACTCGCTGCGTATCGCCAGCGTGATGGGCCGGGACGAGGGCTGGCTCGCCGAGCACATGCTCATCCTCAAGATCACCTCACCGGAGGGCAAGGTCCACCACATCGCCGGCGCCTTCCCGTCCGCCTGCGGCAAGACCAACCTGGCCATGGTCGAGCCGACCATCCCGGGCTGGAAGGTCGAGACCATCGGCGACGACATCGCCTGGATGCGGTTCGGCCCGGACGGCCGGCTCTACGCGGTCAACCCGGAGTACGGCCTCTTCGGCGTCGCGCCGGGCACCGACTGGAAGACCAACGCCAACGCCATGCGCACGCTGGACCGGGGCAACTCGGTCTTCACCAACGTGGGCCTCACCGACGACGGCGACGTCTGGTGGGAGGGCATGGGCGAGCCCCCGGCGCACCTGATCGACTGGAAGGGCAACGACTGGACGCCGGAGAGCGACAGCCTCTCCTCGCACGCGAACAGCCGGTTCTGCACCCCGATCACCCAATGCCCGATCCTCGCCGACGAGTACTTCGACCCGAACGGCGTGCCGATCGACGCGATCCTCTTCGGCGGCCGGCGCAAGGACACCGTCCCGCTGGTCACCGAGGCCCGCGACTGGGTGCACGGCGTCTACATGGGTGCGACGCTCTCGTCGGAGACGACGGCCGCCGCGTCCGGCGCGGTCGGCGTGGTCCGCCGCGATCCGATGGCGATGCTGCCGTTCATCGGCTACCACGCGGGCGACTACTTCCGGCACTGGATCGAGATGGGCAAGGGCGCCGACGGCGACGAGGCCAAGCTGCCGAAGATCTACTACGTCAACTGGTTCCGCAAGGACCCGGACGGCTCGTTCCTGTGGCCGGGCTTCGGGGAGAACTCCCGGGTGCTCAAGTGGATCGTCGAGCGGATCGAGGGCACCGCGGACGCGGTCGACACCCCGGTGGGCATGGTCCCTGCACAGGACGCGCTCGACGTCGAGGGGCTGGACATGACCCCGGAGGACGTCCGGATCGCGCTGAAGGTCGACCCGGACGAGTGGCGTAACGAGCTGCCGATGATCACCGAGTGGTTCGAGAAGTTCGGTGACAAGCTGCCCGGCGTGCTCTGGGCCGAGCTGGACGCGCTGCGTGCCCGACTCGACGCGGCGCAGCCCCAGCGCCAGGTGTGAACATCGCCCGTCGCGGGCAACAACGGGTCCCATGAGGACGGCCGCCGAGACCGAGGTTCGGCGGCCGTCCGCCGTCCGGGCGCTCACCTTCCTGCTCGCGACGACGGCGGCGGCCACCGTCGTGGTCGAGCTGCTCAACTGGTGGTACGCCCCGGAGCAGGGCTTCGGTCTGGCGGTACGCACCGGCTGGGCCATGCTGCGCTCGTTCGGCTTCCTGCTGCTGATCGGTCATGTGCGCCGTGGCCGGACGGTGGCCCGCCCGTTCGGGCTGATCCTCGCGGTCACCACGATCTTCGCCGTCGGCCGGCTCATCGTCCCTCGACAGGGGGTGCCACCGCTGCCAGGCCTGCTCGGCTTCGCCGTGCTCAGCGCGCTCTGCGTGGCGGTGGTCTGGCTGCTCTACCGCTCGTCTGCGCTCGCCGGGCATCTCGTGCGGCATCGGCACCGCCTCGTCATCGACAGGGCTGGAATCTCGTGGCGGGAGACCCCGCCGCGCCGGCCGCAGGCGAGCGCGTGGTTGTTGACCAGCCGGGTGGCCGCGTTCACCTACAGCCCGCTGATGCTGGTGCCGGCGTTGGTGGCCGGAGGCGCCATCCTGGACGATCGGCTCTCCGCCGTACCGGCCGTGCTGTTCTGGTTCGGCGCCGGCATCGCGGCCAGCTACGCCGTGCTGTTCTGCACCGCGTTCCTGATGCGTGGCAAGGACTGGGCACGTGGCCTGCTGGTCGTCGTCACGGTGGGCGTCCTCGCCGTGGACCTGCCGCTGTGCTGGTGGCTGCTGGGCCTGGACGGCCTGATCCGCGACGGCGCACCCCTGCTGGCCGCCGCCGCCCTGGCCCTCTACGGCCTACGCCGAGCCTCCCGCGCCCCCGACCCCACCCCAGCCTGACCCCCACCCCACCCCCACCCCCCCTCGTCGCGCGGCGATCTTGCAGATTCTGCTGCGACGAAACGTCCTTAAAGGTGCGAAGCGTCGACACAAAGTGCAAGATCGCGTGGGTGTGGGTGTGGGCGTGGGCGTGGGCGTGGGCGTGGGCGGGGGGCGGGGCGGGGTTGGGTGGGGGAAGATTGCGTGGCGGTGGTCACAGCGGTCGGGACGGGAGGTGCGCGGTGAGCGACGAGTTCGACGTGGTGGTGGTGGGTGCGGGTCCGGCCGGAGCGGCCGCCGCGCTGACGGCCTGCCGGGCGGGTGCCAGCGTGTTGCTGCTGGACCGTGCCGACTTCCCTCGGGACAAGGCGTGCGGCGACGGGATCGCGGCGCACTCGGTGGACGTGCTCACCGAGCTGGGCGTGACCGACGCGGTGGCCGGGTACGCCCCGCTTCCCGCGCTGCGGATGGTCGCGCCGGGCGGCCAGGCGGTGGCTCGGGCGCTGCCCCGGCCGGCGTACACCGTGCCCCGGGAGGTCTTCGACGCGCGACTGGTGGCCGCCGCGGTGGCCGCGGGCGCGCAACTGCGCCGGCACAGCGTGCGCCGGGTCCAGCCGCGCGGCGATCGGGTGGTGCTCGACGGGGAGCTGTCCGGCCGGGTGGTGGTGGGCGCGGACGGGGCCGGGTCGGTGGTGCGCAGGGCCCTCGGTCATCCGGTCAACCCCGACCGGCACCTCGCGCTGGCCATCCGTGGGTACGCCCCCGCGCTGCCCGGCCCACCCGAGCAGCTCATCGTCACCTCCAAGGCGCGCTGGCCGGCGTACGCCTGGTCGTTTCCGATCGGCGACGGTCGGGCGAACGTCGGGTACGGGGAGGTGCTGCGTGGCGAGCCGCTGAGCCGGACGTACCTGCTGGACCGCTTGGCCGCGTTGCTGCCCGGCACCGACCTGTCGACGGTGACCGCGTTGCGCGCCCACCACCTGCCGCTGTCCACGCACCGGCCGACGCCGGGTCGGGACCGCACCCTGCTCGCCGGGGACGCCCTGTCGCTGATCAATCCGTTCACCGGGGAGGGCATCTTCTACGCGCTGCTCTCCGGTGCGCTGGCCGGGGCCGCAGCGGCCCGCGAGCCCGAGGCAGCTGCCCGCCGCTACGCCGCGGGTCTGCGTCGTCGCCTCGGCACCCACCTGCGCCACAGCTCGGTGGCCGCCTGGTTGGCACGGCGGCGTCGGGTGGTCGACGCGGCCGTGCGGGCCGCCCGTCGGGACGACCGGGTCTTCGACGATGTTGTCGAGTTGGGGCTCGGCGACGGGCGGCTCACCGCCCGTACGCTGGGCATGATCGGCATCGAACTGTCCGGCGGGGATCGCCCTCCGAAGGGGTGATCCGGCGGGAGGGTCGCTACGCTGCTAGGTGATGACGCTGCGGAACCTTATCTACTCCGTGTACGAGCGCCGGCTCACGGCAAAGCTCGCGGGCAAGCCGGTGCCCCGACACGTCGGAGTGATGTGCGACGGCAACCGCCGGTGGGCCCGGGAAATGGGCTACGTCGACCCGAACGACGGGCACCGGGTCGGCGCGGCGAAGATCAAGCACGTACTCGGGTGGTGTGACCAGGCCGGTGTCGGGCACGTCACCCTCTATCTGCTCGCCACCGACAACCTGCGCCGCCCGGCCAGCGAGCTGGATCCGCTGCTCCAGATCATCGAGGACCTGGTGGTGGAGCTGTCGGAGGAGGGCAATCCCTGGCGGCTGCGCATCGTCGGCGCGCTGGACCTGCTGCCCGCTCAGACCGCCGCGGCCCTCAAGGGGGCCGAGGAGCGTACCCGGGACCGCAGCGGCGGCGCGGAGGTCAACATCGCCGTCGGGTACGGCGGACGGCGGGAGATCACCGATGCCGTCCGTTCGCTGCTGCTCGAGCACGCCGCCTCCGGCGGCACCATCGAGGAGTTGGCCGAGGTGCTGGACGTCGAACACATCGCCGAGCACCTCTACACCCGTGGTCAGCCCGACCCCGACCTGGTCATCCGCACGAGCGGGGAGCAGCGGCTGTCCGGGTTCATGCTGTGGCAGTCCGCGCACTCGGAGTTCTACTTCTGCGAGCTGAACTGGCCGGATTTCCGGCACATCGACTTCCTGCGCGCGCTGCGCTCGTACGCCACCCGCCAGCGCCGCTACGGCGCCTAGGGCAGCCGGCTCAGGGCCCGGGTCAGGAAGTCGCCAAGCGCGTCCGGGGACTCGATGGTCAGGTCGGCGGCGTCGGCCACCTCCTCGCCCGTCTCCGGGTTCGCGACGGCCACGCAGACGCCGAAGAAGTCCGGGTCCGCCTCGGCTCGGGCACGGACCGCGGCGAACGCCTTGATGTCGGAGACGTCGTCGCCGAAGTACCACGCGCCGGTGGCGCCCTGGACCACCTCGCCGATCACCATGCCCTTGTCCCGGTCGACGGGTGGCTTGAGTTCCAGCACCATCCGGCCGGCCTGGACCCGCAGCCCCAGCCGGTCGGCCTGCGCCTGACCCCACTGCTGCACCGTCGTGCCGAGCTGCGGGGCTGTACGCCAGTGCAGCGCGACCGAGAGCCGCTTGTACTCCACGAGGGCGCCGGGCGGCAGCTCCTCCCGAGCCAGGTCGGCCAGCTCGGACATGGTGGGCACCCACGGCAGGGCGGTGGGCTCGGTGACGGTCTCGCCGCCGGAGTGGCTGTGCTCCAGGCCGTAGAGGCCGTAGAGGTCAACGCCGCTCAGCTCGCCGAGGCGGTCGCGGAGGAACTCGACGGGTCGCGCGGAGACGATCGCGATCCGCTGCACCACCGGCGCCAGCGCCTCGATGGCGGCGAGCGCGGTGGGCGCGGGCCGAACCGCCGTCGGGTCGTCGTCGACGGGCGCGAGTGTGCCGTCGAAGTCGAAGAAGAGCACGGTTCCGGCGGCCCGGCCGGCAGTTATCTGCCACGCCTGGTCGGCGTTCAGCGGGGTCCTCGGCTGGTGGTTGCCCAGATTCAACGGCGGCACGCGCGTCAGCGTACCCCGGCGTTGGGGGCCTATTCCTGGCCGAGCGGACCCACTCGGCGGCGCTCGTCAGCGTTCGGCGGCCCCTCGTCCTCGGCGGCCGAACGGCACCACCGCCGCCTCCTGGCCGTGGCTCAGCAGGTAGCCCTCCACGAAGCCGGTGTTGCGATCCCCGGTGTGGGTCTCTATCTCGGTGAGGCGTGCCACCAGGAACTCGGTGAGTGCGCTGATCCGGTCGTTGAGCCGCTCGTGCAGCTCCGCGACGACGGCCAGGATGACCGCCGTGCCGGCGCTGGTGAGCGCGAGCAGGTTGACGAGCAGCGGCAGCTGCCCACCGTTGACCGCGAGGGTCACCACGTTGCCGGTCGCCCACAGCGTCAACGACACCGTGGCGACCACGACTGCCCACCACTTCAGGGTCATGGACAGACCCCTCCTTCTGTCCCGCAGGGCTAGGTTCGGCCTTGTCCCGTCCCCCCGCCGATGACGAGCCCAAGCAGTACGAATAGGGACGCTAGCGTGCCCGATCCTGCCCCGGAGCGAAACGAATGAACCTGACCAGGCGTTCTTTCGCCATCTGAGGAACTACCCGGCCTGATTCCCTCTTTTTCGGACATCGACCGGCAACGTTGGGCGGTATGCGAGGTATCTAATGGTTTCGCGGATGTGGAACTTCTCCGCGTCCGACACGTTCGGGTCGACCAGGCGGCGCAGCAGGGCCTCCACGTCCGGGTCCATCGGCGGGGCCGGCTGACCCGCGCGTGGACCGCTCGCGGTGCGGTCCCAGCCGAGCGCGGCGAAGGCGGCGGCGGGATTCAGCCCGAGGCCCTCGCAGAACGCGACCACGCGTTCGGCTTCGGGGTCGCTGGCCCAGTCGCCACGAACCCACCGGTTGATCGTCTGCCGCGAGACGCCGGTACGTCGTGACACCTCGGTGCCGCTCCAGGCGCGCGTCGCCCGAGCCTCGTCGAGGGCGCGCCGAACGAAGGTGGCGAAGGCGATTTTTCGCGCGTTGGCCGTCTCGGTCACCCCGTGACGGTACGACCAGGCGTCCGCAGGTGTTTGCCCAGCCACGCTGCTGTCACGCAGACGTGACGGCACTCTCAGATTCGCGGTAAACGATCCAGAATCACTTTGGAGGGGTGTCACCCGGGCATAATAGATGCCCGTCGTGGTGAACGTAAGCGGACGAAAAGCTGATACTGTCACGCTCATGGGACAATCTACGGTGTGTCACGTGCATGAGACGATTGGTGCTCACATGCGTCACGCCCCCGGTGCCGAGGGGGTGTGGTGACCGAGCTCGCCACCCGAGCCCAGGCCTTCGGGCTGATCGCCGAGGGAGTGGCCGCGGGGTTGAGTGCCCCGTGGCGCCTCTACCTCGCCCAAGGCTGCCGATACCTGTCGCTGAGCGTTGGCGACCGCACCGAGTGGAACGCCTGGCGTACCCACCTCGGCTGCCCCGAGCTGAGCGTCCGGGTCTACGACGCCGGCGGGGAGATCCGCCGCTCCTCGGTCGCCGAGGTCGTGCTCGACGGCTGCCGGATCAGCGTCGAGCTGGTCGAGGAGGTCAGCACCGACGACCTGGACCGGCTGCTGGTCGCCGACCCCACCGCCGAGCCCACCACCGCCGATCCCACAATCGTCGAGCCGGAGGAGCGATGAGCACGCGTCCGGGCCGGGGCGGAGCCGCCCGATGAGCCCGTTCCTCGTGGTCTTCCTCGTCCTGGTGCTCGGTGCCACCAGCTACGCCGCCGGTCGCCTGCACGGACAGCTCAGCTACCGGATCGGCTACCGCTTCGGGTACCGCCAGGGCTACTTCGACGGCGACCGGGGCGCCTGGAACCGCCGTCGACGCGACGCCCAGGCGGCGATCGCCAGCGCGCTGTCGGTCTCCTCGCCCGCGGCCGTCCGCTCCGCCGGCACGGTGGTACGCCCCGAAACGGCGGCCCGCCCCGGCACCACCTACACCGGTTCGTCGTTCACCGCGCCGGCCGCCCCGATCGCCGGGCGGCACCCGACCGGCACGCTCGTTCGACGGACCGGCTGAGTCGGCCGGCGGGCCGCTGCGAGCGTCCCGCCGACCGGCGCGCGGAAACGCGGTGCGTCGTCCGCGACGGACACGCACCGTCGGGGCCACGTCAGACCGGTGACGGTGGCCCCGCCGGCCGGGATGCGCGCAGGGGGCATGCATCCCGGCCGGCTCGCCGCGTCGTGGGACGTCCCCGCGCCGGCTCGTCCGTTCGGCGCTGTTCACATGGCCGTCTCCAGAGATCCACGATCGCCCCTAGCCGGGACGGTCCGCCGCCGCTAGCGTCTAGGCATGGCGCGGGGTTCTCCCGAGCCAGCCGGTCCGCCCGGATCTGCGACCTCGCGCACGGGGTTCCGCATCCGACCCCGTGTCCCCGGGCACCGGACGAGGCGGAACACGGGTGGCCGGGTGCCCATCCGTCGGAGCAGGCCTGTGACGACTCGCCGTACCACCGCCGGTGCCGACCAGACCCCGGCCGCGACTGCCACGACCCGCCGTGCCACCCGGAGCCGCCGTACGGCGGCCGCCGCGCCGGCCGATCCCAAGGAGCCCCGACCAGCGGGGCAGGCATTCGTTCTGGACACCTCCGTGCTGCTGTCCGACCCGGCGGCGTTCCACCGCTTCGCCGAGCACGAGGTGGTGCTGCCGCTGGTGGTCATCACCGAGTTGGAGGGCAAGCGGCACCATCCGGAGCTGGGCTGGTTCGCCCGGCAGTCGCTGCGGATGCTCGACGAACTGCGCATCCTGCACGGTCGGCTGGACACGCCGGTGCCCGCCAACGACGTCGGCGGCACCCTGCGGGTCGAGCTGAACCACACCGACGACGGCGTGCTGCCTCCCGGCTTTCGCACCGAGAGCAACGACGCCCGGATCCTGTCGGTGGCGCTCAACCTCGCCGCCGAGGGACGGGACGTGACGCTGGTCAGCAAGGACATGCCGCTGCGGGTCAAGGCGGCCTCGGTGGGTCTGCGCGCCGACGAGTATCGCCACGGCCAGGCCAGTGACCCCACCTGGACGGGCATGTCCGAGCTGGATCTCGGTGAGGAGCAGATCTCCGCGCTGTACGCCGGTGAGACGCTCGACGTGGACGAGGCGGCCGGGTTGCCCTGCCACACCGGGCTGGTGCTGCACTCGTCCCGTGGTTCCGCGCTCGGGCGGGTGCTCGCCGACAAGTCGGTTCGGCTGGTCCGGGGCGACCGGGAGGCGTTCGGGCTGCACGGCCGCTCCGCCGAGCAGCGCGTCGCCCTCGACCTCCTCCTCGACGAGACGATCGGGATCGTCTCGCTGGGTGGACGGGCCGGCACCGGCAAGTCGGCACTGGCGCTCTGCGCCGGCCTGGAGGCGGTGATGGAGCGTCGCCGGCACAAGAAGGTCATCGTGTTCCGCCCGCTGTACGCCGTCGGCGGTCAGGAGTTGGGCTACCTGCCTGGCTCGGAGTCGGAGAAGATGTCGCCGTGGGCGCAGGCGGTCTTCGACACGCTCGGCGCTGTGGTGCACGAGAACGTGCTGGAGGAGGTCACCTCGCGGGGCATCCTCGAGGTGCTGCCGCTGACCCACATCCGGGGGCGCAGCCTGCACGACGCCTTCGTGATCGTGGACGAGGCCCAGTCGCTGGAGCGCGGGGTGCTGCTGACCGTGCTCTCCCGCATCGGGCAGGGATCGCGGGTGGTGCTCACCCACGACGTGGCTCAGCGGGACAACCTGCGGGTCGGCCGGCATGACGGCGTGACCGCGGTGATCGAGGCATTGAAGGGTCATCCGCTCTTCGCCCACGTCACGCTCAGCCGTTCGGAGCGATCGCCGATCGCCGCGATGGTGACCGACCTGTTGGAGGGCATCCCGTTGTGATGCGGCTTTTGTAGCTATTCGTCCCCATTCTGGGTGTGGCACAGATCACAAACGGCGTGGTCGGTTTCCCATGTGTCTCACTGTGCGCGATGGTGTCCCACGAGCGCCCACGCACCACAAGCATCGTCGATGATCGTGGTCCCAGGTCGGGACGGCATCAGTGACGGTCGGTACGTCGGCGCGACCGGCTCACCGGTCGGGGCGCTCACGGCACGGCTGAAGGGCTGACATGGCCCGGTGCCGCGCCGTGTCCTTGCCCCCGACGAAGGGACCACTTCGTGAGTCGGCTGTGGAGCCGGTTGGGCGCCCGTACGGCCGCTGTCGCGTTGCTCTCCGTGGGCGTCGCCGGTGGCTTCTACCTGGGCGAAGACCGGGAAACCCAGCAACAGGGCCTGACCGCGCAGGAGAGCGTCGAGGTCGACCGCGTCGACTTCGCCTACCAGCGCGAACGCCAGGCCAGCCACCAGGTCGGGTTCGCCCGGCAGCGGGCCGCCGAGTACCAGGCCAAGCTGCGGGCGGCCCAGGCTGCCAAGGAGGCCGCCGAGCGGGCCCGCAGGGCCGAGGCCGCAGCGGCGTCGCGCAAGCGCGAGCGGGACGCGGCGGAGAAGGCCGCCAAGCCGTACGACGGGCCGATCCCGGCATCCTGCGCGGAGTACAGCGGCAACCGCAAGATCGGCTGCGCGCTGATGCTCGAGAAGGGCTTCGGCATCTCCGAGTTCCCCTGCCTGGAGAAGCTCTGGACCAAGGAGAGCGGCTGGAACCACAAGGCCAGCAACGGCTCCTCCGGCGCGTACGGCATTCCGCAGTCGCTGCCGGGCAGCAAGATGGGCTCGGTCGCGGACGACTGGCAGACGAACCCGGCCACCCAGATCATCTGGGGATTGGGCTACATCAAGGGCAAGTACAAGTCGCCCTGTGGCGCCTGGACCTACTTCCAGAACAACGGCCACTACTGACACGACGTCCGACGGCGGGGCGGATGGACGACCATCCGCCCCGCCGTCGCGCGTACCCCGGTCGGGATGCGAGTGGCGGTCGGCCCCGTTTGCTGATAGCAGTTGGGGGGTGAGCCTGCACCCGCCAAGCGGCGACCCGTTCCGGTTCGGCACCGAGGCGTTCTACGCCTCGCTCGGCCGGGCCTTCGTCGCCATGTGCGCGGTGGTCCCGTTCCTCTTTCTCATCGAGGCGATCGACCAGGGGCTCGCGTTCGGTCTGGACGCGACCGCCGGCATCATCCCGCACCGCATCGACGGCCTCGACGGGGTCTTCTTCTCGCCGTTCCTGCACCACGGCTTCGACCACCTCTACAGCAACAGCATCCCGCTGATCCTGCTGGGCACCTTCGTGCTGGCCGCCGGCGCGCGCCGGTTCCTGTGGTCGACCCTGATCATCATCCTGGTCTCGGGGCTGGGGGTCTGGTTCACCGGCTCGCCGAACTCGATCGTGGTCGGCGCGAGCGGGGTGATCTTCGGCTACCTCGGCATCCTGCTCACCCGCGGCATCGTCGAGCGCAGTTGGTGGAACTTCGCCGTCTTCCTGCTCGTCGGCCTGCTGTACGGCTGGCAGCTCGTCGGCATCCTCCCCACCGACGAACGGATCTCCTGGCAGGGGCACCTGTTCGGGCTGCTCGGCGGCGTGGTGGCGGCGATCCTGTTCCGTCGTCGCCGGCCCACGGTGGACGGTCCGGACTACTCGGGGTCCACCCTCAGCCTGCCCTGACCTGCTCGTCGGCGCGCCTCTGGGACATGCTTGCCCGACCGCTGCGCCCCGCCTACCGTCGTGATCAGCACGCGTTGATCCGCGAGCGGAAAGCGACGGTACGCCATGCGCGAGGTCGATGTCGCCGTGATCGGAGCCGGTCCCGCCGGCCTCTTCGCCGCGTACTACGCGGGTTTCCGAGGGCTGTCCGTGGCGGTGATCGACGCGTTGCCGGAGCCGGGCGGCCAGATCACCGCCATGTACCCGGAGAAGCTCATCCTCGACGTCGCCGGTTTCCCCGCCGTCAAGGGGCGAGACCTGGTCGCCAACCTCGTCGCCCAGGCGGCGCCCTTCGGTCCGCGGTACCTGCTCGGGACGAGGGCCGAGAAGCTGTCGTACGCCGACGACCGGCCGGTGCTGGGCCTGGCCGGCGGCGAACAGCTCGGTTGTGGCGCGGTCGTGGTCACCGGCGGGCTCGGCAGCTTCAGCCCACGGCCGCTGCCCTGCGCGGACGGCGCCCCCGGCGACGGCATCGTCTACTTCGTGACCGACCCGGCCGAGCTGACCGACCGGGACGTGCTCATCGTCGGCGGCGGCGACTCGGCCTTCGACTGGGCGCGGGCGCTGCAACCGCTGGCCCGCTCGGTGACCCTCGTGCACCGACGGGAGAAATTCCGGGCACACGCCTCGACGGTCGCCCGGGTGCTGTCCCTGCCGGTACGGGTGGTGGTCAACGCCGAGGTCACCCGCCTGGTCGGGGACGCCACGGTGACCGGTGCCGAGGTGACCGTGCGCGGCGGCGCGGCCGAGACCCTGCCGGTGGACACGGTCGTCGCCGCCCTCGGCTTCACCGCCGACCTGGGCCCGCTCGCCGAATGGGGGCTCCGACTGGACCGCCGGCACATCGTGGTGGACAGCGCGATGGCGACGAACCTGCCGAGGGTCTTCGCGGCCGGCGACATCACCGAGTACCCGGGCAAGGTGCGCCTGATCGCCACCGGCTTCGGCGAGGCCGCCACGGCGGTCAACAACGCTGCGGTGGCCATCGACCCGAGCGCCCACCTGTTCCCCGGGCACTCCTCCGACGTGGGCTGACTGTGGCCGACGTGGCGCCCCCACCCGCGTCGATCTTGCACTTTCTGTTGCTGAAGTGTGTGCAAATGCGGCTTAGGTCGCGACAGAAACCGCAAGATCGGCGCGGGTTGGTGGGCCTCGACCTCGGCCCGGTCAGGGTTTGACGGTGGGTGGTGCCAGGGCGGTTACCAGTACGGCCAGCATCGTGAGCGCGGCCCCTAGCAGGGTGTTCACCCCCGGGTGTGAGGCTGCTGTGGGCAGCACCAGGTCCAGCAGGACGGCCCCGATCACCTGACCGGCGATGGTGGCCAGGCCGAGCAGCAGCACACCTGTGAAGCGCACGATCGTGGCGGCGATCGCGATGAACACGATGCCGATCGGGCCGCCCAGATAGAGCCACGGCTCGCTCGGCAGGTGACCGGTCGGCCAGCCGCGTACGGCGATGTCGATCGCGAACGCGACCAGCAGGGTGACCGTACCCACGGCGAAGTTGACCAGCGTGGCGGTCAACGCGCTGTCGGCCGCAGCGCGGACCTGGCCGTTGACGGCCTGCTGCCACGCGATGCCCACCCCGGCCAGCAGGGGCAGCACCGCCAGGGCCAACCCTCCGGGGTCGCCGAGCCGGTCAGCGACCGCCAGGACGACCGCGAGGACCGTGAGCACCGCGCCGGCCAGGCGCTGACGGGTGATCGGCTGCCGACCGGTCGGGCCGATGCCGGCGCGGTCGACCGCGAGACTGCTGCCGGACTGGCCGGCGACCACCGCCACGGTGAAGACCGCCACCCCCAGCGCACCGATGGTGAGCCCCTGCGTGGCCACCAGGAGCGCGCCGCACATCCCGCCCAGGCACTGCCAGGGGCGCAGGGTGCCGGCGGTGAGTGCGCGTCGCACCGCGAGCAGCCCTCGTCGTCCGCCGGGGGTGGCCGGCACGAGGACCAGCAGCACCACCAGGCCCAGCCCGAACGAGACCACCGCTGCGGCGAACCCGTCGGCCAGGCGTACGCCCAGTTCGCCGTTGATCCGGGACTGCACCGCCACCGCGACCCCGGCGACCGAGGCCAGCGCGACACCGATGATCCGGCGGGTGGCGGACCGGGTCGGCGGTGTCGCGGTGCCGGTGCCGTTCACTCCTGTTCGGCGAGCGGACGACCGTCGAAGTCGACAGCGGAGTAGAGTGCCAGCTTCTCGAGCCGGTGGTACGAGTCGATGACCCGGATGGTGCCGCTCTTCGAGCGCATCACGATCGACTGGGTGTACGCGCCACCGGCCCGGTACCGCACCCCGCGCAGCAGGTCGCCGGAGGTGACGCCGGTCGCCACGAAGAAGCAGTTGTCCCCGGTGACCAGGTCGTCGGTGCCGAGCACCCGGTCCAGGTCGTGCCCGGCGGCGAGCGCCTTCTCCCGCTCCTCGGCGTCGCGCGGCCAGAGCTTGGCCTGCATCGCGCCGCCCATGCACTTGAGCGCGCAGGCCGAGATGATGCCCTCCGGTGTGCCGCCGATACCCATGAGCACGTCGACGTCCGACTCGCCGCGGGCCGCCAGGATGGAACCGGCGATGTCGCCGTCGGAGATGAACCTGATGCCCGCGCCGGTCCGGCGGATCTGGGTGACCAGGTCGTCGTGGCGGCTGCGGTCCAGTACGCAGACCGTCACCTCGGAGACGTCGGTGCCCTTGACCTTGGCGATCCGACGTAGGTTCTCGGCCACTCCGGCGTTGATGTCGATCACGTCGGCGTACGCCGGGCCGACGGCGAGCTTCTCCATGTAGAAGACCGCGCTGGGGTCGAACATCGCGCCTCGCTCGGAGACGGCGAGCACCGCGAGGGCGTTCGGCATGCCCTTGCTCATCAGGGTGGTGCCGTCCACGGGATCGACCGCGACATCCACCTCCGGGCCGGTGCCGTCGCCGACGTGTTCGCCGTTGAAGAGCATCGGGGCGTTGTCCTTCTCGCCCTCGCCGATCACCACGATGCCGCGCATCTGGATCGAGTTGATCAGTTTGCGCATGGCGTCGACGGCGGCTCCGTCGCCGCCCTCCTTGTCGCCCCGACCGACCCAGCGGCCGGCGGCCATCGCCGCGGCCTCGGTGACCCGGACCAGGTCGAGGGCCAGGTTACGGTCGAGATCCTGTGGGATCCGCGTCCTGGTGTTCGTCATGACGGCTGCTCCTCCTCGCGACGGTGCGGGGACAGCCGGCGGCGGAGCGGCACCGCTGCCGGCTTTGTCGCTGATCCTCACACGATGGCCGACCGAGCGACGGTGCGGGGCGGTGATGGGCCGGATACCGCCGGTCGGGCTGCTGCGAAGATGGCAGGGTGGAACCCGCACAGCCTGCCGACCGCGTACCCGCCGACCGCACGCCGCCCGACGGCCAGCCGCCGGCCGACCTCGCGGCTTCCGAGCCCGCCGCGACGGACCCTGCGACGCCGGCCGCCGGCGAGCCGGCCCTCGTCGCCGGTGAGCCGACGCCGGACCCGTCGGCGCAGCCTCCGGTGCCGGCTGACCTCGCCGGTGGGCCCGACGACGTGGCGGGAACCGGTGAACGTCCCGCGCCGCCGCCCCGGGCCGCTGCGGCGACGACGGCCAGGGCCAAGCGGTCGCCGAAGGCCGAGCGGTCGCCGAAGGCCGAGCGGTCACCCAAGGACATGGCGATCTCGCTGCTGGTGCTGCTCATCCCGATCGCGCTGCTGCTGGCGTTCTACCGGGGTTTCCTCGGCGGGGACCAGGCCACCACCGTCGACCCGGCTCCGGCCATCGAGCAGGCGCGTTCCGCGAACGCCTTCGCGGTGAGCGAGCCGCAGGGGCTCGGGTCCGGCTGGCGTACGGTCAGCGCCCGCTACCAGACCGTCGATGGCGGCGCGACGCTGCGGATCGGCTACCTCACGCCCGAGGGGCGGGGTGTGCAGCTCGTGCAGAGCAGCGTGCCGGCCGAGCGGCTGCTCCCGGCCGAACTGACCGACCAGGGCCAGCCACAGGGCCAGACCGAGCTGGATGGCCGCACCTGGCAGCGGTACACGGCCCGCGGAAACCAGCAGGCGCTGGTCCTGCTCGAGCCGAACCGCGCGGTGCTCGTGATCGGCGATGCACGGGACAACGAACTGCGGGAACTCGCCGGCGCGCTGCGCTGACGAGTCCACCGTCGACAGGCCCCCACGCCGGAGGGCTCATCCGTTACGCTCCCTCGGCTCGGTCCGGTCCGCACGCTGCGACCGGGCCATGTCCATTCCCGGTGAAGTGAGAACCCAGTGAACATTCGACGGTGGAGCTTCGGCTTCCTCGCCGCCGCCCTGCTCGTCCCCGGCCTGGCCGCGTGCAAGTCGGACGCTGCCGAGCCGGCCGCCGCGCCCAGCCCGACCGCACCGGCCGTGCCCGCCGACCCGAAGGAGGCGCTGCTCGCCTCCACGAAGGAGGCGGCCAAGGGGGACTTCACCTTCACCCTCGCGGGTGCCGACCTGACCGGCAGCGGCCTGGTGCACAAGCCCAGCAACAGCGCGCAGTTGACCATGAAGCTGGGCGACGCCTCGCAGGACGTGTCGATGGAGATGGACCTCATCTACATCGACTCGGAGAGCTGGGTGAAGATGGATGTCGGCGGTGCCCTGGGCGCGATGATCCCCGGCGCGGCCAAGAACAAGGGCAAGTACCAGCACCTCGACAAGACCAAGGCCAAGGGCATCAAGGACCTCCAGCTCGACCCGGAGACGCTCGACCCGCTCGACAGCGAGACCCTGGTCAAGGGCCTGACCGAGGTGCAGAAGACCGGCGAGGGCACCTACGCCGGCAAGATCGACATCACCGCCTCCACCGAGTCGGTCGCCCTCGACGAGGACGTCGTCACGGCGCTGGGCGCGCAGGCCAAGGCGTTGCCGTTCACCGCCAAGCTCGACCCGCAGGGCCGCCTCACCGAGTTGGTCATCTCGGTCCCGGCCGCCGGCGAGACCGCGGCGCACGACATCAAGATCGGGTACGCGGGCTACGGCACCGGCACCGGCGCGCAGAAGCCGTCGGCGGACAAGGTCGTCGAGGCCTCGGCGGAGACGTACGAGCTGTTCAAGTAGGCCGTCTACGGACCGGGGTGGCCACCGGTCACCCCGGTCCGGTCCGTCCGACGCCGGTTGTTCGCGAGTAACCGGACAAGAAGGGTGATTGTCCGACCCCTCGACAGGGAACAAGGAGAGAGTGATCCGGGCGTGCCGCTCGGCCCGGATCGCGCGACGTGGCCGAAGGGCTGCCGCGTCGCCCGGTTTCCGGCGCCGCCAAGGTCGTCGGGTGACCCCTTGGGAGACACGTATGACTGTTCGACGACTCGGTGCCGGCCTGGTAGCCGCCGCCCTGTTCACGCCCGCCCTGGCCGCCTGCGCCGGCGGTACGACCGGCACCGCCGGGTCGACCGCGTCCCCGACGGTGAGCGCGTCCGGCGCGCCGAGCCAGTCCGGCGGTGCGCCGGTGTCCGGTGACGCCAAGCAGGCCCTGCTCGACTCCACCAAGGAGATCAGCAACGGCAACTTCCGGTTCACCCTCTCCGGCGCCGGGTCCACCGCCGAGGGGCAGGTGCACCAGCCGAGTCAGAGCGCCGCTCTGAAGTTCGCCATCGGTGGTCCCTCCTCCGACCTGGCCATGAAGCTCGACGTGATCCACGCCAAGCCGGACAGCTGGGTGAAGCTGGAACTGACCGGCCCCACCGCCGACAGCCTGCCCGCGATCAAGCAGCTCAACCTCGGCAAGTACCAGCACCTCGACCAGGCGCGCATCAAGGGCAACAAGAACCTCGGCTTCGACTTCGACAAGGTCGACCCGGCCGGCAGCACCGTGCTGACCCAGGGCATCACCGAGGTCCGCAGCACCGGCACCGGCACGTACGCCGGCACCGTCGACGTCACCAAGGCCGCCGAGGCGGGCTCGTTGAACGCCGCCACGATCGCCGCGCTCGGTACCCAGGCGAAGACGGTCCCGTTCACCGCGAAGGTCGACCCGCAGGGCCGGCTGAGCGAACTGGTGCTGCAACTCCCGGCCTCCGGCCAGACCACAGCCCAGGAGATCAAGATGACGTACTCCGACTACGGCACCGCCACCGCGGCCCAGAAGCCCCCGGCGGACCAGGTCGTCGAGGCGCCCGCCGAGCTGTACAGCCTGTTCAACTGACCGCCGTACGTCGGTGGGGTGGCTCCGGTCGCCCCACCGACGGTGCCGGTCCCGGCGGCCGTCGTGATGTCGCCGCCGGGCTCGGCGGCGTCACCTCCGGCCCGCGATCAGGCTGAGGGGTCCTGGCGGGCGGCGTCGATCCGCTCCCGGGCGCCGTCCAGCCAGCGTTGGCAGATCACCGCCAGCGCCTCGCCGCGCTCCCAGAGCGCCAGCGACTCCTCCAGGGACGTGCCACCGGCTTCCAGCCGCTCGACCACCGAGGCCAGTTCGGCGCGGGCCTGCTCGTAGCTGAGCCGCTCGTCCGGCCCGGTCTTCGTGTCGTCAGTCATCGCGTCCATCTCAGCACACCCCGGTCGACGTCACCGCGTCGCCACGTCCCCGTCGACAGTCGCGGCCAGTTCACCCTCGGCGAGGCGTACCCGTAGCGGATCGCCCTTGCCCACCTCGGTCGCCGCGCGGACGACGTGCCCGTCGGCGCGTTGCACGATCGCGTACCCCCGGTCCAGCGTCGCGGCGGGGGAGAGGGCGCGCAGCCGGGCGAGGGTGTGTCGCAGATCGTCGTCGGCGGCCGCGAGCCGGTGGTCCAGGCAGCGGCTGGCGCGTTGACGCAGCGCCGCCAACTCGGTCGCGCGGTGCTCCACCATCACCTGGGGGCGGGCCAGCACCGGCCGGGACCGCAGGCTGTCGAGGCGGTGGGACTCGCGGTCGACCAGGTGGCGGACCGCCCGCTGGAGTCGGTGCCGGGCCTGACCGATGAGGCGTACCTCCTCGGTGAGGTCGGGAACCACCCGCTTGGCCGCGTCGGTCGGGGTGGAGGCCCGCAGGTCGGCGACGTAGTCGATCAGCGGCGCGTCCGTCTCGTGGCCGATCGCGCTGACCACCGGGGTACGGCAGGCGAAGACGGCCCGACAGAGCGCCTCGTCGGAGAAGGGCAACAGATCCTCGATGCCCCCACCGCCCCGGGCGATGATGATCACATCGATGGTCGGGTCCGCGTCCAGGACCTTGAGGGCGTCCACGATCTGCGGTACGGCGGACGGCCCCTGCACGGCGACGTTGACCGTCCGGAACTCCACGGCTGGCCAGCGCCGACGGGCATTGGTCAGCACGTCCCGCTCGGCGGCGGACGCCCGGCCGGTGATCAGCCCGATCCGGCCGGGAAGGAACGGCAGCCGGCGCTTGCGGGCCCGGTCGAACAGGCCCTCGGCGGCGAGCAGCTTCTTGAGCTTCTCCAACCGGGCCAGCAGCTCACCGAGCCCCACCTGCCGGATCTCGTCGGACCGCAGACTCAACGTGCCCCGGGCGGCGTAGAACTCCGGCTTGGCGTGCAGCACCACCCGGGCGCCCTCGCGCAGCTCCGGTGCGCCCGCGTCGAGCACGTCACGGTTGGTGGTGACGGTCAGGCTCAGGTCGGCGGACGGGTCACGCAGGGTCAGGAAGACCGTGGTGGCCCCGGGACGCCGACTGATCTGCGCCACCTGCCCGTCCACCCACACCCAGCCCAGCTTGGCGATCCACGCCCCGACCTTCTGCGAGACAACCCGAACCGGCCAAGGTTCCTCCGCCGAACTCGCGCCCCCACCCACACCACTCACGCCCCAACCCTACGGATGCCCTCGGTGATCAAGAACTTCGCGTCAGATCCGGGCGCGTTCCTGACGCGGACTTCTTGATCACCGGGGTTCGGGCCGGAGGCGGGGGAGGACCGAGCACGTACGATGGGGACGTGACTGATCTCCGGACCGGCAAGCGCGTGCTCCTGGCCAAGCCTCGCGGCTACTGCGCGGGTGTGGACCGCGCCGTGCAGACCGTCGAGGAGGCGCTGAAGCTGTACGGCGCCCCGATCTACGTCCGCAAGCAGATCGTGCACAACAAGCATGTCGTGCAGACCCTGGAGGACCAGGGTGCGATCTTCGTGGAGGAGAACGAGGAGGTGCCGGAGGGCTCGACCGTGATCTTCTCCGCGCACGGCGTGGCACCCGAGGTCTACGAGCAGGCGCGGGAGCGTTCGCTCAAGGCCATCGACGCGACCTGCCCACTGGTCACCAAGGTGCACCAGGAGGCGAAGCGGTTCGCCGCCGACGACTACGACATCCTGCTGATCGGTCACGAGGGGCACGAGGAGGTCGTCGGCACCGCCGGTGAGGCACCCGCGCACATCCAGCTCGTGGACGGTCCGGACGGCGTCGACAAGGTGACCGTGCGCGACCCGGAGAAGGTGGTCTGGCTCTCCCAGACCACGCTCTCGGTGGACGAGACCCTGGAGACGGTCGCCCGCCTCAAACAGCGGCTGCCGCTGCTCCAGTCCCCGCCCAGCGACGACATCTGCTACGCCACGTCCAACCGGCAGCACGTGGTCAAGGAGATCGCCCCGGAGTGCGACGTCGTGATCGTGGTCGGCTCGACGAACTCCTCCAACTCGGTCCGGCTGGTCGAGGTCGCCCTGGACGCCGGAGCCCGCGCGGGCCACCTGATCGACTTCGCCCACGAGATCGAGGACGCCTGGCTGGTCGACGCCCGGACGGTCGGCGTGTCCTCCGGCGCGAGCGTTCCGGAGGACCTGGTCCGCGACGTGCTGGCGCACCTGGCCGAGCGCGGCTTCTCCGACGTCGAGGAGATCACCACCGCCAACGAGCGGCTCACCTTCTCGCTCCCGCAGGAGCTGAAGCGGGACATGAAGGCCGCCGCGACTCGCGGCTGACAACGCCCAGCTCCGGCTCGGTGGGAACGCCGCGCCCCTCCCGTACGTCGAAGGCGACATGAGGACACTTCGGTTTGTCGTTCCCGCCCTGGTCGTCTGCGCGGCGCTGAGCGCCTGCGGTGGGACCGACGGCCCCGCCACCCCCGGCGCGCCCGCGGAGACGACCGGGCAGCCCGCCTCCGCGTCGCCGAGCAGTCCCGCCTCGCCGAGCAGTCCCGCCCCGCCGATCAAGTCGCCGGGCGGGCCCAGCGTCCCGCCGCCGGTCGGCGCCACCGAAATCACCGGCACGATCACCGCCGGGGTGGAGCCGAACTGCGTGCTCCTCGACGAGTACCTGCTGGTGGGCGGCCCCCGCGACGTGCTGACCCCCGGTGCCCGGGTCACTGTCACCGGTCGGGTGGAGAAGGGCACGATGACCACCTGCCAGCAGGGCATCCCGTTCCTCGTGGAGGGTGCCAACCGCCGCTAGTCAGCGGTCGGCGTCGTCGAGCAGTTCCGGTGCCTGCGGCTGGCGCGGGGTCAGCTCGACCTGGGCGGGGGCCGCCAGTTCCTCGTCCGAGACGCCCAACTCGGCGAGCTTGCGCGCGCTGACCAGCACCCGCGCCTCCAACGACCCGACCGCCCGGTTGTACGCGGTCACCGCGCCGGCCAGCGACGACCCGAGCTTGCTCACGTGGTCGCCGAGGGTGGAGAGCCGGCCGTACAGCTCCCGGGCGAGGGTGTGCACCGCCACCGCGTTGCGGGCCAGCGCCTCCTGCCGCCACGAGTAGGCCACCGTGCGCAGCAGCGCGACCAGGGTGGCCGGTGTGGCCAGCACGACGTTGCGGGCGAACGCGTGCTCCAGCAGCGTCGGATCGCGTTGGAGCGCGACGTCGAGGAACGGGTCGGCCGGGACGAACAGCACCACGAACTCGGGCGAGCTGTCGAACGCCGACCAGTACGACTTGGCGGCCAGGGCGTCGACGTGCCCCCGCAGGTGCCGGGCGTGCGCATCGAGGTAGGTGTCCCGGCCACGCTCGTCGCGGGCCTCCATGGCGGTGAGGTACGCGTCGAAGGGTGCCTTCGCGTCCACCACCACCGACCGGCCGCCGTGCAGGCGTACCACCAGATCCGGGCGGACGACCTGCTCGTCGGTGGCGGCGGTCACCTGTTCGGAGAAGTCGCAGTGCTCCAGCATCCCGGCGGCCTCGACGATGCGGCGCAGTTGGTGTTCGCCCCAGCGACCCCGCACCTGCGGGGCGCGCAGCGCGGCCACCAGCTGCTTGGTCTCGGTGCGCAGCTCACCGGAGACCGCGTTCATCGAGCGGACCTGCTCGCGCAGCTCGGCGTACGCGTCGACGCGGTCGTGTTCCAGCTCGGCCACCCGCTGCTCGTAACGGCGCAGGCTGTCGTGCAGTGGCGCCACGGCCCGGGCCACCGCCTCCTGCGACTGGGCCGTTGCCTCGTAGCTCAACGCCCGCATGGACTGCTCGAGCCGCCCCTCGCCCTCGCGGGTCGCGGTCAGGGTCGCGTCCAGTCTGGCGATGTCGGCCGCCGACCGGGACCGGGCCGCGAGCCAGCCCACCGCCCCGCCGGCACCGAGGCAGACGACCACCACCAGCAACGTCGAGACGTCCATCACCGGAGCTTGCCAGACGGGTACGACGTGACACCCGGGGGTACGTTCGTTGACATGGAAGCTGTGCTGTGCCTCGCGGTCATCCTCGCCGGCGTGGTGGGTGCCGCCGTGCTCGCCTACTCCCGGGCCAAGGCCCAGCGGAGCGCCGCGCTCGGTGACGCCCGCGCCGACGCCCAACGGTGGTACGAGCGCCTCGGCGGCCAGTTGATGACCCTGCACGGCGAGGAGCCCGCCGTCCGGCAGGCGCTGGCCGACGCGGGGGAGCGCTACAACGCGGCCGGTTCCCAGTTGGAGCAGGCGGGTACGCCGCACCAGTTCGCGCTCGCCCGGGAGACCGCGCTGGAGGGATTGGCGTACATCAGGGCGGCGCGGACCGCGCTGGGCATCGACCCCGGCCCCGAGTTGCCGGCGCTCGCCGCCGCGCGGGGCGTCGGGCAGCTCACCAAGGAGCGCGAGGTCGACGTGCAGGGCCAGACCTTCCGGGCGGGCCCGCAGCCGGGTCGGGAGACGCCCTACTACTACCCCGGCGGGCGGTACCAGGGCCGACCGGTGCCGGCCGGTTGGTACTCCACCCCGTGGTGGAAGACCGCGCTCGGCGCCGGCGCCGGCGTGCTCGGCGGCATGCTGATCGCCGACGCGCTGTTCTCGCCGGCCTTCGCCGATCCGGGGTACGGCTATGACCAGGGCTACCAGGAGGGCTTCGGCGACGGTGCCGACTACGCCGACGACCAGGGTGCCGACGCCGGCGACCAGGGCGGCGACTTCGGCGGCGGCGACCAGGCGGGTGATTTCGGCGGCGGCGCTGACTATGCCGGCGGCGATTTCGGCGGCGGTGACTTCGGTGGTGGCGATTTCGGCGGCGGCGACTAATGATGACGCGACGGCCGGGCACCCGCTCGTAACGGGCACGCACCGCTGACCACCATTGCGAAAACGGGCCCCGGTCGGCTCGACCGGGGCCCGTTGCCGTGCTGTCTGGTCAGCCGGTGTTGCGCATGCCGGCAGCGATGCCGTTCACGGTGGTGAGCAGCGCCCGCTCCAGAGCGGTGCCGTCGCTGGGAGCGCGTCGCCCACCCGGTGCGGTGGCGACCGCCCGGCCCGCCGCCCCGGACTCCCGGTACTGGCGCAGCAGCGCCACCTGGAGGTGGTGCAGCGGCTCCAGGTAGGTGTCGCGGACGGCCAGGGTGCGCTGGAGCACCGGAGAGTTCTCCAGCAGGGCCGGCGAGGCGGTCACCGCCAGCACCTCACGCTTGGTCAGCTCGTACTCCCGCTCGATCTGCTCGAAGATCGGGTGCAGCTTCTTCGGCACGAGGGTCTCGACGTACCGGCGGGCGATGCTGAGGTCGGTCTTGGTCAGCATCATCTCGACGTTCGACAGGAACGTGCGGAAGAAGTGCCAGTTGCGGTGCATCTCGGCCAGCACGTCCGCCAACCCGGCCTCCCGAGCGGCGGCCAGGCCGGAGCCGACGCCGAACCAGCCCGGCACGATCTGCCGGGTCTGCGTCCAGCCGAACACCCACGGGATGGCCCGCAGCCCGGACAGCCCGGCGCCGGTGTTCGGGCGCTTCGCCGGACGCGAGCCGATGTTGAGCGCGCCGAGCAGCTCGGTGGGTGTGGACGCCCAGAAGTACGCCGGCAGGTCCGGGTCCTCGACGAGCGACCGGTACGACCGGAACGCCGACTCGGACACCACGTCCATCGTCGCGTCCCAGCGCTCCAACATCTCGGCCGGCTGCCGGGGTGCGGTGTGCAGAAGCGTCGCCTGGAGCACCGCGGCGAGGGTCAGCTCCAGGTTCTCCCGGGCCAGCGAGGGCAGGGTGTACTTGTCGGAGATGACCTCGCCCTGCTCGGTAACCTTGATCGCACCGTCCAGCGTGCCGTACGGCTGGGCCAGGATCGCCTCGTGCGTCGGCCCACCGCCGCGTCCGACCGTGCCGCCACGGCCGTGGAAGAGCCGCAGGTGTACGCCGTGCCGGGCGGCCACGTCACGCAACGCGCGCTGCGCCCGGTGGATCGACCACTGGCTGGTGGTGATCCCGGCCTCCTTGTTCGAGTCGGAGTAGCCGAGCATCACCTCCTGCACGTCGCCGCGGGCCGCGACCAGCGCCCGGTACGCGGGCAGCGACAGCAGCTCGTCGAGGATCTCGCCGCCGGCGTCCAGCTCGCCCGGGGTCTCCAGGAGCGGCACGAAACCGATGCGGGCCCGGCCGCTGTGCACGTCGACCAGCCCGGCCTCGCGGGCGAGCACCACGGCGGCGAGGACGTCGTCGACGCCCAGGGTCATCGAGATGATGTACGACTCGATGACCTCGCCGCCGAACCGGTCCTGCGCCTCCCGGATCGTGCTGAACACGTCGAACGTCTTGCGGGACAGCTCGGAGAGCGGAGTGTCCGCGGTGGACAGCGGCCGGCGGCCGGTCAGCTCGTCGGCGAGCAGCTTGGTGCGTTCCAGCCGGCTCAACGACGGGTAGTCGGACACCTCGCCGACCGCCTCGTAGAGCTGGGCGAGGACGGCGTGGTGCGCCTCGGCGTGCTCCCGGACGTCCAGGGTCGCCAGGTGCAGGCCGAACGCGGACACCGTACGGATGGTGGAGGCCAGCCGGCCGACGGCCGTGAGCTGCCCCGAGTTGCGGGCCAGCGACGCGCGCAGCAGGTCCAGGTCGGCGATCAGCTCGGCGGAGCCGCGGTAGTCCCGACCCGGGACGTGGGCGGTGCCCTGGCGCAGCCGCTGGCGGGTGTTGGCGAGCTTCGCCTTCACGCAGCGCGCCTTGAGCCGGTAGGGCTCCTCGGCATTGACCCGACGGAACCGGGGCGCCACCTCGGGCAGCGCGTCGAGGTCGGCGGCGAGGCTGGCGGAGAGGTCCAGGGACACCCCACGTAGCCGGCGCGAGACCGAGACCTCGTTGATCAGGTGGTCCATCGCCTTCTCGGTGGCGGCGATGCCGTGCTCGTGCTGAATGGTCAGCACCTCGCGGGTGACCGCCGGGGTGACGAACGGGTTGCCGTCCCGGTCGCCGCCGATCCAGGTGCCGAAGCTCAGCGGGCGGGCCGTCGGCGACGTCTCCACGCCGAGGGCGCGCAGCGTGTCGGCCAGGTCGTCGAGCACCTGCGGGGCGGCCTCGGCGTACAGGTCGCGCAGGTAGTAGATGGCGTTACGCGCCTCGTCGGTCGGATCCGGCCGGTCCAGTCGCAGCTCGTCGGTCTGCCACATGAGGTCCAGCAGCTCGGCCAGCCGGCGGTTGGCCGGGCCCTCGTCGCTCGCGCCGTAGAGGATCGCGTTGGCGGTCTCGGTGTCCAGCTCGTCGGCGATGGCCCGCAGCTTCGACAGGATCGAGCGGCGGGCGGCCTCGGTCGGGTGGGCGGTGAAGACCGGCCGGACCGCCAGGCGGCGAGCGGCGGCGGCGATCTCCTCGGCCGGTACCCCGCGTTCGGCGATCATCTTGGCCGCCTGGTCCAGCCAGCCGCCCTGCACGGCGCGGCGACGGCGCAGATCCCGGGCGCGGTGCACCTGCTCGGTGATGTTGGCCAGGTGGAAGTAGGTGGAGAAGGCGCGGGCCAGCTTGGTGCCGGTCGTCACATCGAGCCCGCCGAGCCGCTGGGCGGCGGCCGGGACGTCGGTGCGTACCTGGGCGCGGATCTCCTCGACGAGGTCGAGCAGTGGGCGACCCTCCTGGCGGGCCAGGGTCTGGCCGAGGAGGGTGCCGAGCCGGCGGATGTCAGCGCGCAGCGCGGCGTCCGGGCCGTCGTGGTCGTGCTGGTCGGTCACGATGCGCTCCTTACGTGAGTACGAAGGACAGCGCTGTCCGACTCCCTGGATGGTATCCGCGTCTGGCCGTCCCGCAGGAGGGG
Organism: Micromonospora sp. NPDC049102; assembly: GCF_043197485.1. NCBI lineage: Bacteria > Bacillati > Actinomycetota > Actinomycetes > Micromonosporales > Micromonosporaceae > Micromonospora > Micromonospora sp. NPDC049102. The sequence goes on from NZ_JBICTE010000005.1 coordinate 116,261, forward strand.
CTCTCCACATGCCGCGCCGTGAGACGGAACACCCCGGAGATCACCTCAGGGTCTTGCGCGGGCGGTTGCCCGACCTCCCCGCACCACTGTCGCGGCGAGCAGGGCCGCCAGGGCGAGCACCGCCCACAGCGCCAGTCCGGTCAGCGGCCAGCCGATCGAGCGCCGGTCGAAGTACACCGCCGACTTGATCAGGTCGGTGGCCAGGCCGGGTACGTTCCACCGGTGCATGCCGCGCAGCCAGGTGGGCAGGAACTCCGGTGCGTAGATGCCGCCGGAGCCGGGATTGCCGAGCACCACCAGCAGCAGGATGACCAGTCCGGTGCCGAGCACGCCCAACCATCCCTGTACGGCGGCGGCCACCATCGCGGCGGCGAAGGCGGCCAGCATGCCGGTGCCGGCGACGGCTGGCAGGTCGTGGTGCCAGACGTCCAGCACCGGGCCGACGATCACCGCGCCGGCGATGCCGAGCACCACGCTGTAGACGGCGAGCGCCCCGATCCGCAGGCCCGCGCGGCGCAGGGTGCGCGGGGTGGTGCCGACCGAGATGCCGAGCGCGGTCGAGGCCAGGTACCCGCCGAGGACGTACCCGATCGCCAGGTAGAACGGAACCAGACCACGGGGATCGGTGTCGGCGACCGGCACGTCGTCGGCCACCCGCAGTGGCATCCGGGCCTGCCCGGCGGCGGTGGTGAGCACCTGGATGACCACGTCGGTGGCGGCCGGCGCGCTGGCGCTGGCGGTGGTCAGGACGAGGCCGCCGTCGGGGGTGGAGCCGAGCACCCCGTACACCGCGCGCCTGGTTAGGGCGTCCTCGGCGGCGCCCGGGTCGGCGTACTCGATGGCTTTGATCTTGTCGGTCCGATCGCGGACGGCGACCAGGACCCGGCGTGCGGCCTGGTCGCCGGTCGCCACGCCGACCGGCACGTCGCGGGGGCGGGGCTGGTGCAGCGCGCCGACGTACGCGGCGATGAACGCGACGGCCAGGGCGAGGGTGCCGAGCAGTAGTCCGGCGGTACGGGGGAGCTGGTCGCGTAGTCGGACCTCCTGCGCCTCGTCCACCAGATCAGCCTAGGGGGCCGTTTGCCCTGCTTACGGTGTTTCTGCCGGCGTCCATTCGATGCCTGATCGCCGTCCGGGGGGAACGAGCAATTTTCTTCAAGAACTGTCCAAGCCTTCGCGGCGACGATGGTTCTCGTCGGTCCGGAGGTCGCCCCGCCCAGGGTGCCAACCCGGAGCACGCGGGCCTGTTCGGGGAGGCCCGAAGCCCGGCCGGGCCCGCGCCCGTGGAGGTGCCGTACACCCCCAGGTACGGCACCTCCATCCCGCGTCCGGGGTCAGGCGGTGGAGGCCGGGTCCGTCCCGGGAGTGGCGAGCAGTCGACGCAGGCGCGCGGGTGGATGACCCACCTGCTCACGGACCACCCGGGTCAGGTGCGCCTGGTCGGCGAAGCCGTAGTCGGCGGCGAGCGCGCCCAGCGGACGGCCGTCGGGTTCGGCGGGGGTGTCCAGGACGGCGCGCACCCGCAGGCGGTTGCGGTAGGCGGTCAGGCTGCTGCCGGTCATCCGCTGGAACACCCGGCTGAGGTGGTGCGGTGAGCTGCCCACCTCCCGGGCCACCTCGCCCAGGCCGAGTGTGAAATCGGAGTGGGCCAGCACCTCGCGTGCCCGGTCGGCGAGCCGCCGGTGCGCGGCCAGCGTCGCCGGTCGTCGGCGCACGGCCCGCCCGACATCGGCGTCCACCTCGGCGACCATGAGCAGCCCGAGGTACCGGACGAAGAGCGCGGCGAGGTCGTCGTCGCTGATCTCCTGCCCCGGGACGTCCAGCCGGAACCCCTCGGTGCGCAGGCCGCCTCCGTTGGCGAAGCTCACCTGCGCGTCAAACTGCGCCCTCCACTGCTCACCCGTCCCCGCCTGCTCACCCATCCCCGCACTCGACCGGCTCCCCACCCTGGTCAAGATCCGTGCGGTGGGCTTCCTCATGATCGCGCTCAATCCAGGATGTAGTGGCCTCGCGGCGTCGACAAGCCACTACATCCTGGATCAAGCCCGATCATGGCGGGCTCGGGCAGTGACGCGTGCGGCCGTGTGACGCGGGTGGGGACGCGCGGGACCTGGACGGAACGGGGTGGGTGTCGGTGGACGGGGATAGGCTTGATGGCGTGCACCCCCCGTCCGGCTGGACGAGGGGCCGCGCTCGTGTGCGTCCACTCCCCTGGAAGGTTTCCCTTGCTCACCGGTCTGTTCTCCGCCGCCCTGGCCGATCCCGGGCTGGCCCGGGCGCGTGACCTGGCGCGCTCCGGTGCTGCCCAGGTCGACGGCCTCGACATCACCGCTCCCGCCGCGCTGCGCCCGTTCGCTGTGGCGGCTGTCGCCGCCGACACCGAGGGCGCCGGGCGACCGGTACTGGCCGTGACCGCCACCTCCCGTGAGGCCGACGACCTGGCCGCCGCGCTGGGTGGGTTGCTGCCTCCGGAGCAGGTGGTGGTCTTCCCCTCCTGGGAGACGTTGCCGCACGAGCGGCTGTCCCCACGCTCGGACACGGTGGGTCGACGGCTGGCTGTCCTGCGCCGCCTCGCGCACCCCGGGTCGGCCGACGCGCACGGCCGGACCGGGCCGCTGCGGGTGGTGGTCGCCCCGGTCCGGTCGCTGCTGCAACCGCAGCTCAAGGGTCTGGGTGACCTGGAGCCGGTGCAGCTCGCCGCCGGCGAGGAGGCCGACCTGGAGGAGGTCGCCCGCCGGCTCACCGACATGGCGTACGCCCGGGTCGACCTGGTCACCAAGCGCGGCGAGTTCGCGGTGCGCGGCGGCATCCTGGACGTCTTCCCGCCCACCGACGAGCACCCGTCCCGGGTCGAGTTCTGGGGTGACGAGGTGGAGGAGATCCGCACCTTCGCCGTCGCCGACCAGCGCACCATCGAGCAGGTGCCGCTGCTGTGGGCGCCGCCCTGCCGCGAGCTGCTGCTCACCCCGGAGGTCCGTGAGCGGGCCGCCGCGCTCGCCGAGCAGCATCCCGAACTGGCCGAGATCCTGGACAAGCTGGCCGAGGGCATCCCGGTGGAGGGGATGGAGTCGCTGGCCCCGGTGCTGGTCGGCCCCGACTCGCTGGAGCTGCTGCTGGACGCGATGCCGGCCGGCACCCACGTCCTGCTGTGCGACCCGGAGCGCATTCGCACGAGGGCGCACGACCTGGTGCGTACCTCTGAGGAATTTCTGCAGGCCAGCTGGGCCGCCGCCGCCGTGGGCGGCCAGGCCCCGGTGGACGTCGGCGCCGCCGCCTTCCGCACCCTGGCCGAGGTACGCGCCACCGCCGGCACGCTCCACCAGCCCTGGTGGACGCTGTCCCCGTTCGGTCTCGTCGAGGCCGAGACGACCGGGACGGCCGAGGCGCGGCAGCCCTGGGAGGACGCGCCCGAGCAGGCCAGCGTCACCCCGGACGACACCATCGCGGTGACTCTCTCCGCCCAGCCGGCCCCGCTCTACCACGGTGAGACCGCGCGGGTGGTCGACGACCTCAAGCGTTGGGCCGGCGAGGGCTGGTCGATCGCGCTGGTCTTCGAGGGGCACGGCCCCGCCCAGCGGGCGGTGGAGGTGCTGCGCGACGCCGGGCTGGGCGCCCGGCTCACCGAGGAGGTGCCGACCGCGCCCACCCCCGGCGAGCTGGTGGTCACCTGTGGTGCGCTCAGCGCCGGCTTCGTCGACGAGGCGTCCCGTTTCGTGCTGCTGACCGGCAACGACGTCACCGGTGGCCGGGGCACCTCGACGCGGGACATGCGCAAGATGCCGAGCCGCCGGCGCAACACCATCGACCCGCTGGAGCTCAAGGCCGGCGACTTCGTGGTGCACGAGCAACACGGCATCGGCCGGTACGTCGAGCTGGTGCAGCGCACAGTCAACGGCGCCAGCAGGGAATACCTGGTCATCGAGTACGCGGCCAGTAAGCGCGGCCAGCCCGGCGACCGGCTGTTCGTGCCGACCGACCAGCTCGACCAGCTCTCCCGTTATGTCGGCGGTGAGCAGCCGACCCTGCACAAGATGGGCGGCTCGGACTGGCAGAAGTCCAAGGCTCGGGCGCGCAAGGCGGTCCGGGAGATCGCCGCGCAGCTCATCCAGCTCTACGCCGCACGCAAGGCGTCCAAGGGTCACTCGTTCGGCCCGGACACCCCGTGGCAGCGGGAGTTGGAGGACGCCTTCCCGTGGCAGGAGACGCCCGACCAGCTCGCCGCGATCGACGAGGTCAAGCGGGACATGGAGCAGACCGTCCCGATGGACCGGCTGATCTGCGGCGACGTCGGCTACGGCAAGACCGAGATCGCGGTACGGGCGGCGTTCAAGGCGGTGCAGGACGGCAAGCAGGTGGCGGTGCTCGTGCCGACGACCCTGCTGGTGCAGCAGCACTACAACACGTTCGCCGAGCGGATGAGCCAGTTCCCGGTGCAGATCCGGCAGCTCTCCCGGTTCCAGACTCCCAAGGAGACCGAGCGGACGTTGGAGATGGTCGCCGACGGCACCGTCGACATCGTCATCGGCACGCACCGGCTCCTGCAGACGGCGACCCGGTTCAAGCAGTTGGGTCTGGTCATCGTCGACGAGGAGCAGCGCTTCGGTGTCGAGCACAAGGAGCACCTGAAGACGCTGCGCGCGTCGGTGGACGTGCTGAGCATGTCGGCCACCCCGATCCCGCGCACCCTGGAGATGGCCATCACCGGCATCCGGGAGATGTCCACCATCGCCACCCCGCCGGAGGAGCGGCACCCGGTGCTCACCTTCGTGGGCGCGCAGGACGACCGGCAGGTCGCCGCCTCCATCCACCGCGAGCTGCTGCGCGACGGGCAGGTCTTCTACCTGCACAACCGGGTCGAGTCGATCGACCGGGCGGCGCGGCGGCTGCGCGAGCTGGTGCCCGAGGCGCGGGTCGCCGTGGCGCACGGGCAGATGGGCGAGGAGGCCCTGGAGAAGGTCATGGTCGGCTTCTGGGAGAAGGAGTTCGACGTCCTGGTCTGCACGACCATCGTGGAGTCCGGCATCGACATCCCGAACGCCAACACCCTGATCGTCGAGCGGGCCGACCTGCTCGGCCTGGCCCAGCTGCACCAGATCCGTGGTCGGGTCGGCCGGGGCCGCGAGCGGGCGTACGCGTACTTCCTCTACCCGCCGGAGAAGCCGCTCACCGAGCACGCACACGAGCGGCTGGCGACCATCGCCCAGCACACCGAGCTGGGCGCGGGCATGTACGTCGCGATGAAGGACCTGGAGATCCGCGGCGCGGGCAACCTGCTCGGCGGCGAGCAGTCCGGCCACATCGAGGGCGTGGGCTTCGACCTGTACGTGCGCATGGTCGGCGAGGCTGTCTCCGCGTTCAAGGGTGAGCGTCCGGAGGAGGAGGCCGACGTCAAGATCGACCTGCCGATCGACGCGCACCTGCCGCACGACTACGTGAGCGTGGAGCGGCTGCGTCTGGAGATGTACCGCAAGCTCGCCGAGGCGCGCGACGAGGCCCGTCTGGGGGAGGTCGTCGCCGAGATGACCGACCGGTACGGCGAGCCGCCCGCCCCGGTGCAGAACCTGGTGGCGGTGGCGCGGTTCCGCCTGCTGGCCCGCCGGTACGGCCTCAGCGACGTGTCCATGCAGGGCAAGCACGTGCGGTTCGGGCCGCTGCCGCTGCCGGACTCGAAGCAGTTGCGGCTCAAGCGCTACCACCCGGACGCCGTCTACAAGCAGGCCACCGACCAGGTCAGCGTGCCCCGGCCGAGCACCCGCCGGATCGGTGGCGAACCGCTGCGCGACCAGGCGCTGCTCGAATGGTGCGCGCAACTGCTCTCCGACGTGCTGGGCGCCCCCGCCCCGCTGGCGGCCGCGACCGCCTGACGGCGGCGTGCGGGCGGCCCAGGACCGCGCGCCTCCGAGGTCGGCGCGCGCATCGAGGTGGCGTGCAGGCCACAGTGGTGTGCGGGTCAGGCCGCGCGCGGGCGACGGCTCTCTGCGGGCGACGGCTCTGTGCGGGCGACGGCCGTGTGCCGCGCCACGACCGCCTGCGCGCCGTGGCACGCCGACCGCGTGGTGAGGTGGGGGCCGTCACAGCCACCAGGAGGGCATGAGAGAGTGACGGGCATGCGTGCTCGCCGTGTGATCGCCGCCGCCAGCGTCGCGGCTTTGGCTGTCCTCTCCCTCGCCGCGTGCGAGAGGTCCGCGCCGGACGTCGCCGCGTACGTCGGTGACACGAGCTATTCGCTCGACCGGGTCGACGGGATCTACGACGAGGTGCAGACGAAGTACGGCGACGTGGTCCGTCAGGCGGCCGGTCAGACCGGCGCGACTCCCTCGCCCGAGCAGTTGCGGTCGCCCGTCACCCGGCAGGACGTGGTGAACCTGCTGGTCAGCCTGGAGCTGGGCAAGCGGGTGGCGAAGGCCAAGAACATCCAGGTGCCCGACGAGGTCAGCCCGCAGCAGTTGGAGCAGAGCCTGCGGGTGCCGGCCACCACCGAGTACACCAAGCTCTGGGGTGAGTGGGTCGACCTGCTTCAGGCGTTCAACCAGCAGCTCCCGCCGGCCGAGGTGAGCGACGATTCGGTGATGGCCGTCTACCAGGCGCTGGCCAAGGTCGGGGCGATCCAGGGCGGGCTGCAGGTGGCCGAGGTCCGCCAGAAGTTCGGCGAGGGAGCCTTCGTCGGCAGCGCCACCGCGCTCAGTGCCGCCCTGGAGGACGAGGCGGACCGGGCCGACGTCTCGATCAACCCCCGTTACCGGGAGGTGGGCGTGCCCTCGCTGGTGAGCAGCGGTCAGTCGGTCATCTTCTACTCGCTGCCGTTCATCAACGAGGAGGGGCCGGTCACCGACATCTCGACCCCGGACGCGTCGCCGTCGAGCCCCGACCCCGACACCGAGGGCACGGCCAGCTGAGCATGACGGCACGGATCGTCCTGCTGGTCACGTCACCGCGGCTGCCGGCCGGCCTGCTGACCTCGGCCGCCTGGGACGTCGTACGCGGGTATCCGGTTCTCGCCGGTGCGGAGAGCGAGTTGGCCACGGCCGTGCGTCAGGCGGGCGGCGAGGTGACCGTCGTCGACGGCCCGGCCACGCAGGCGCTGCTGGACACGGTGGCGGCGCACGGCACGGCGGTCTGGTTGGCCGGCCCGGCCGGCGACGAGTCGTTGGCCCGGGAGTTGGGTCTGCGGCTGGCTCGCGAGCCGGGGCTGGCCGAGATGGAGCTGATGTACGGCTCGTGGGACCCGCCGGGGGCCCGGCTGCTCGACGCGGTGGCCGTGCTGGACCGGCTGGCCTCGCCGGGCGGCGACCCGTGGAAGCGGGCGCAGACGCACCGTAGCCTCGCGGGTTACCTGCTCGAGGAGAGCTACGAGGCGTACGACGCGATCAAGGCCGACGACACCGACGCGCTCCGTGAGGAGTTGGGCGACGTCCTGCTCCAGGTGGTGTTGCACGCGCGGCTGGCCGAGGAGTTGCCGGAGGGTGAGCGGTGGAGCATCGACGACGTGGCCGGTGGCCTGGTCGACAAGATGATCCGGCGCAACCCGCACGTCTTCGCCGGTGCGGAGGCGGGCACCCTGGAGGAGATCACCGCCAACTGGGAGCGGATCAAGCGGGTCGAGAAGGCGCGTGACTCCGTGCTGGACGGCGTGGCGTTCAGCCAACCCGCCCTGTCCCTGGCCGCGCAGATCCTCGACCGCGCCGCCCGTGCGGGCCTGACCGTCCCGCTCGCACCGCCCGACACCGAGGTGGACGAGGAGGCGAAGCTGGGAGCAACCCTCCTGGCCCTGGTGACGGAAGCCCGCAAGGCCGGCCTGGACCCGGAGTCGGCCCTGCGCAGCGCGACCCTAACCCACGCCGAAACCATCCGCGCCGCCGAACCCCCACCCACCCCACCGCGTTGATCATGAAGTTGTTGCCGTGACACGCCGACACGGCGGGCAACAACTTCATGATCAACGAAAGGGGCGCGGGGTGGTCGGTAGGGTTGCCGGGTGGAAGAGTTTGGAGTGCTGGCCGAGCGGGTTGTCGAGGCACTGCTGGAAGCGCGGCCGGGGGTCGCCACCTCGGCCGGGGATCACCGGTTCGACGACCGGCTTCCCGATCTGTCCGCCGACGCGCTGGCCGCCGACCGGGTGATGCTCACCGACGCGGCGAACGCGCTGTCCGAACTGGACCCCGACTCGCTGGACGTCGACGAGCAGGTCGACCACGCGCTGCTCACCTCCTTCGTCGACCGGGAGCTGTTCGAGCTGACCGACATCCGGTCGCACGAGTGGGACCCGCTGCACCACAACCCCGGCCCGCTGCTGCACCCGCTGCTGGCCCGCTCGTACGCCCCGGCCGAGGTGCGGTTAACGCAGGTGGCCGGCCGGCTCGCCGCCGTACCGGATGCCCTCGCCACCGCCCGCGCGACGCTGCGCGACATGCCGCGGATCCACGCCGAGACGGCGGTCGGGCAGTTCACCGGCACGGCCGCGCTCATCCGCGACGAGCTGCCGGGGCTGATCGCGCAGGCGCCGGGCAGCCTCGGGAAGGTCGAGCCGGCGGCCACCGCCGCGATCGCCGCGCTCGACGAGTTCGTCGCGTGGCTGCGAACTCGACTGGCCGCCGACAGCGGTCCCGGCCGTGACCCGCGCCTGGGCCGCCGCCGCTGGGAGGCGCGGCTCTGGCACACCCTCGACACCGAGCTGGGGGCCGCCGAGATCCAGCGACGGGCGTGGGCCAACCTGGACCGGGTCACCGAGGAGATCCGCGCGGCGGCCGTCGAGCTGGTCGGTGGTCCGGCCGACGACGAGACGGTACGCCGGGCGTTGGACGTGCTCGCCGCCGAACATCCGGACGACTCGACGATCGTCGAGCTGGCCGGTGTGACGCTCGACGAGGCGACCGACTTCGTCCGGCTGCACGACCTGGTCACCCTTGTCGACGACCGATGCGTGATCCAGGAGATGCCGGAGTTCGCGCGGGGTGTGGCGGTGGCGTACTGCGACTCGCCCGGCCCGTTGGAGACCGCGGCGGTGCCGACGTTCTACTGCATCGCGCCCACCCCGGCGGACTGGTCGGCGCAGCGCGTGGACTCCTTCTATCGCGAGTACAACGACCACCTGGTCCGCAACCTGACCGTGCACGAGGCGATGCCCGGCCACTTCCTCCAGCTCGCCCACGCCCGACGTCACGTCGGCGGTACGCGGGTGCGGGCGCTGGCCCGTTCCGGCCCGTTCGTCGAGGGCTGGGCGGTGTACGCCGAGGAGCTGATGGCCGGTCTCGGCTTCGGCGGTCTGCCGGTGCGGTTGCAGCAACTCAAGATACAGCTCCGGATGACCATCAACGCGTTGCTCGACCAGTTGGTGCACGCCGAGGAGCTGCCCGAGGCCGAGGCGATGGCGTTGATGACCGGTCGCGGCTTCCAGGAGGAGGGCGAGGCGGCCGGCAAGTGGCGCCGGTCCCTGCTCACCTCGACGCAGCTCTCCACGTACTTCGTCGGGTACAGCGAGGTGGCCGAGATCGCCGCCGCCCGTCCGGAGGGCGTGTCGGCACGCGACTGGCACGACGCGATGCTCGCCCACGACTGCCCGCCCCCACGACACCTGCGCACCCTGCTCGGCGTCTGACGCCCACCGGGCCGCCGGGCGATCGCCCGTCGCGCCGGCACAGCCAGCAGGAGCCGGGGTACGGGGTCAGGAGCCGCCGGGGCGGTTGTCCACCACGCCTGCTCCGGCGGGCGGGTCGAACGCGTCCTTCTCGACCGTCTCGGAGTAGTCGCTCAGCGCCAGCTCCATCGGTTTGCCGTCGACCGAGCCGAGGAAGCTACCGAGCACGCCTTCGGTGGTGACGCAGGCGCTGAAGTCGCCGTCCGAACGCTGCACCTCGACGCAGGCGGCGTGGTGCCCCGCGACTGTGGTGTCGCTCTGCTTGATCACCGCCTGCGGGTCGAGGGCGGCGGCGGTCAGCAGGCCGACCACCACCGGCGGGGTGACGAGACCCTGCTGGTTCGCCTCGCTGAACAGCGCCACGGTGGGCTTGCTGCCGGGGGTGGGTGGCGCGACGAGCGTGCACGCCGTCCGGCCGTCGGTCGCTGTGCAGCGGGTGACGGCGTCGGGAGTGACGGTGAGCCGTCCACCCGGGTAGGTGTACGCGGAGCGGGCCGGGTCCTGCGCCTGCACGATCGCGGCGGTCTGACCGCCGGGCAGTTGGTAGTCGGCCGTGTAGGTCAACTCCAGCGCCCGGTCGAGGCGAGCGGCGAGGTCGTTGACGAGATCCGAGCGCCCCATGGCGCTGCCGGCGTCCTCGAAATTCTGACAGCCGGTGACCGTGAGCGACGCGATGACCGACACGGCGAGCATGCGGAGGGTGGTCGTGGCGGCGGGCATGGCGACCAGCCTGGTGGATCTAGTCGGCGCAGCGCAAACCCGTTGCCGGTTGACTCCCGGAAATCCGGGAATGTCCGTCATCGCGGGGCTACTCGGGTGCGCGGGCGACGCCGTGCCCGATCTCGCCGCCCGATACGCTGCGTTCAACACCTGCCTCAGCCGCACCGTCGCGGCCCACCCACGGACCGGATCACAACAACGAGGAGCGACTCAGTGGCAACCATCGAGGGAATCGTCGCCCGGGAGATTCTCGACTCGCGGGGCAACCCGACGGTCGAGGTCGAGATCGGCCTGGACGACGGCACGGTGGCTCGCGCCGCGGTGCCCTCCGGCGCCTCCACCGGCGCGTTCGAGGCGATCGAGCTGCGCGACGGTGACGCCGACCGCTACCAGGGCAAGGGCGTGGAGAAGGCGGTCTCCAACGTCGAAGACAAGATCGTCGACCAGCTCATCGGCTACGAGGCCAGCGAGCAGCGGCTCATCGACCAGAAGATGCTCGACATCGACGGCACCGACAGCAAGTCGGAGCTGGGCGCGAACGCCATCCTCGGGGTCTCCCTGGCGGTGGCGAAGGCCGCCGCCAGCAGCGCCGAGCTGAGCCTCTTCCGCTACCTGGGTGGCCCGAACGCGCACCTGCTGCCGGTGCCGATGATGAACATCCTCAACGGTGGCGCGCACGCCGACTCCAACGTCGACGTCCAGGAGTTCATGGTCGCGCCGATCGGCGCGCCCACCTTCCGCGAGGCGCTGCGCTCCGGCGCGGAGGTCTACCACGCGCTGAAGTCGGTGCTGAAGAAGAAGGGCCTGTCGACCGGGCTGGGTGACGAGGGCGGCTTCGCGCCGAACCTGCCCACCAACGCCGCCGCCCTGGACCTGATCGCCGAGGCGGTCGAGAAGGCCGGCTACCGGCTCGGCACCGACATCGTGTTCGCGCTCGACGTGGCGGCCACCGAGTTCTTCGACAACGGCACCTACACGTTCGAGGGCGCCGCGAAGTCCGCCGAGGACATGAGCACGTACTACACCAAGCTCGCCGACGAGTACCCGATCGTGTCGATCGAGGACCCGCTGGCGGAGGACGACTGGTCCGGCTGGCAGACCCTGACCGCGTCGATCGGCGACCGGGTGCAGATCGTCGGTGACGACCTGTTCGTGACCAACCCGCAGCGCATCGCCCGCGGTATCGCCGAGAAGGCGGCCAACGCCGTCCTGGTGAAGGTCAACCAGATCGGTTCGCTGACCGAGACCCTGGACGCGGTGGACCTGGCCCACCGGGCCGGCTTCAAGTGCATGATGAGCCACCGCTCCGGCGAGACCGAGGACACCACCATCGCCGACCTGGCGGTCGCCACCGGCTGCGGTCAGATCAAGACCGGCGCTCCGGCCCGCTCGGACCGGGTCGCCAAGTACAACCAGCTGCTCCGCATCGAGGAGGAGCTGGCCGACGCGGCGCGCTACGCGGGCGCGGGTGCGTTCCCGCGTTACCGTTCGGCCTGAGTGTGGTTGTCGGGAAGCCTCACATGCGGTGGGGCTTCCCGGCGGACGTACGCGACAGACGTAGCCTCGGGGGAGGGGTGTGACGATGCAGCGCCGCACACCGGGTGGTCAACGACCCGCCCGCCGACCGGGTCAGTCCGGCCGGCCGGGCGCCGGGCGGGCCACCCGCGGGTCGCTCCGGGACGCCGGCGTACGCGCCGAGCCGCGAGGCGCCGCCGGTCGGGCTCCGGGCGCGGTCCGGGGCGCCGAGGGTGTGCGCTCCGCGAGCCGTCCGGCCGCCGCCCGACGTACCGCCGCCGGTGGTGGCGCGGTCAAGCGGCTCGCCGCACCCCATCCCCGCCGTTTCACCGGCCGCGCCACGGTGCTCTTCGCGGTGCTGATCGCGCTCGCCCTGGCGTACACCTATCCGGTGCGGGTCTACCTGGACCAGCAGGCCGACATCGAGCGGATGGAGGCGGCCCAGTCGGCGCAGGAGAAGGAGATCGCCGAGCTCGCCGCCGAGGCCGCCAAGTGGCAGGACGACGAGTACAAGATGACGCAGGCCCGGGAGCGGTTCTTCATGGGTCGGCCGGGCGAGAAGATGATGGTGGTCATGAACGACGCCGAGGGCGCGGCCCGCGACGCCGGCAAGCCGGCCGGTTCGGGTGCCCCGGCAGGGCCTTCGACCTGGTACGACACCCTCTGGTCGAGCGTGCGCGCGGCGGACAGCCAGCAGCCGGGCAAGTGACCCACCGACCAGCACACCAGGAGAGACGAGCACCGTGACTGTCGTACCCCCGTCGGAGCCGGCGGCGGATTCCGTACCCCTGCCGCAGCGGGAACCGGCGACCGAGGCCGACCTGGCCGCGGTGGCCGCGCAGCTCGGCCGACCGCCCCGGGGCACCCGGGCGGTGGCCCACCGCTGCCCGTGCGGCCTGCCCGACGTGGTGGAGACGACGCCGCGCCTCGCCGACGGCACCCCCTTCCCGACGCTGTTCTACCTGACCTGCCCCCGGGCGACCGCGGCGTGCAGCAGGTTGGAGTCGGCGGGGCTGATGCGGGAGATGGCCGACCGGTTGGCGACCGATCCGGAGCTGGCCGCCCACTACCGGGCGGCGCACGAGGACTACCTCGCCCGCCGGGACGCGATCGGCGAGGTGCCGGAGATCGCCGGCATCTCCGCCGGTGGGATGCCGGGGCGGGTGAAGTGCCTGCACGTGCACCTCGGCCACGCCCTGGGCGCGGGCCCCGGCGTGAACCCGTTCGGCGACGAGACGTTGGCGCTGGTCGAGCCCTGGTGGACGGCGGGCCCCTGCGTGGACGTGCCCGACAGCGAATGACCGCACAGGCCGAGGGGCAGATCCTGGTGCGGCGCGCCCGCACCCGGGATGTGCGGGGCATCCGCCGGCTGGTCGACACGTACACCGACGACCGGCGGTTGCTGAGCAAGGCCACCGTGACCCTGTACGAGGACGTGCAGGAGTTCCGGGTGGCGGTCCGGCCCGACGACGGTGTCGTGGTGGGGTGCGGCGCGCTGCACGTCATGTGGGAGGACCTGGCCGAGATCCGTACGGTGGCCGTGGACCCGTCCTGCCGGGGTCAGCGGATCGGGCACCGGCTGGTCAGCGAACTGATCGACGCGGCCCGCACACTGGGCGTGGCGCGGATCTTCGTGCTCACCTTCGAGACCCGGTTCTTCGGCTCGTTCGGCTTCCGGGAGATCGACGGCGCGCCGGTGCCGCAGCCGGTCTACGAGCAGCTTCTGCGTTCGTACGACGAGGGTGTCGCGGAGTTCCTGGACCTGGAGCGGGTCAAGCCGAACACACTCGGCAACACCCGGATGCTGCTCCGCCTCTGAGCCGGAGCCGGTCGGCGGGATGTCGTAGGGTTGCCGGGTGACGACGCGTGTGGCGGCCATCGACTGCGGGACCAACTCGATCCGACTGCTGGTCGCCGACCTGCCGGAGGAGTCGGCCGGGCCGCAGGCCCCGCTGACCGACGTGACCCGGCGGATGGAGATCGTCCGGCTGGGGCAGGGCGTCGACCGGACCGGCCGGCTCGCGCCGGAGGCGATCGAACGGACCCGGGTGGCGCTGGCGTCCTACGCCGCCGACATCGAGAAGCTGGGCGCTCAGCGGGTACGCATGTGCGCGACCTCGGCCTCCCGGGACGCCGCCAACGCCGCGGACTTCACCGAGATGGTGCAGCAGACGCTGGGCGTGGCGCCCGAGGTGGTGAGCGGCGACGAGGAGGCCCGGCTGTCGTTCACCGGGGCGGTGCGCGGGCTGCCGTCCGACGCCGAGGAGCCCTTCCTCGTCGTCGACATCGGCGGCGGCTCGACCGAGTTCGTGGTCGGTGACCGGGCCGGTGTGCGGTCGGCGGTGTCGGTCGACATCGGCTGCGTCCGGATGACCGAACGGCACCTGCCGGGTGACCCGCCGACGCCGGAGCAGGTCGCGGCCGCGGAGGCCGACATCGCCGTCGTCGTGGACCGGGCGCTCGCGGCGGTGCCCGGCCGGGAGGCCGCCACCCTCATCGGTCTCGCCGGTTCGGTCACCACCGTGGTCGCCATCGCCCAGAACCTTCAGGGGTACGACCCGGAGCGCATCCACCACGCCCGCGTGTCGTACGAGGAGGTGGCGCGGGTGACCGCGGACCTGCTCGCGCGCACCAGCGCGCAGCGGCTGGAGATCCCGGTGATGCACCCCGGACGGGCCGACGTGATCGGCGCGGGGGCGCTGGTGCTGCGCGTGATCATGGAGCGAGCCGGCATGCCGTCTGTGGTCGCCTCCGAGCACGACATCCTGGACGGCATCGCCTGGAGCCTCCAGTAGGCCACCCGCGTCCTTGATCGACTCGACATCACCGATATCGCGGTATCCGGGCCACTGGGACACCCCGACATCAGCGATGTCGTGTTGATCTAAGGCTCAGTCCGTCGCCAGGTCTGGCCGGTGCTGACGAATCCACTCTTCGACGTCGGTGCGACGCCAGATCTGCCCCATCCGCAACACCTGGTGGGGTGCGGGAAAGTCGCGCCGGGAGGCGACCACGGAAGCCCGGGCGCGCGAAACGCCGCCGAGCATGTCTCGTATCTCCGCGATCCCCACAAACTCGCCCATGGGTTGACGGTAGGTACCGGCGGTTGTCCGACGATCGGTAACAGCGATAGGGGTTGACGATCGTATACGCAGGTAGCACGATCGAGGGATGGCGACACCTAGCGATTCCCCGGTTCATGACCGTCGGCGTGGGGCGATGCGCCCACATCGCCGATGTCGGGGTGACTCGCCGGCCGGATGCCCCCACATCGGCGACTTCGAGTCGATCACCGCCCCGCGCATCGGCGAGTCGTTGACGCTACTTCGCATTGCACACTAGTGTGCGATGCGTGGACACCACACAGTTGTTGAAGGGCGTGCTCGATCTGGCCGTCCTGGCGGTCCTCCGGGAGGAGGACGGTTACGGCTACGACATCCTGCGTCGGCTCCGCGAGGCCGGCCTGGAGGAGATCGGCGACGCCTCGGTCTACGGCACGCTGCGCCGTCTCTTCGCCGCCGGCCTGCTCACCACGTACGTGGTGCCGAGCGAGACCGGCCCGCACCGCAAGTACTACTCGCTCAACGCCGCCGGGCGTGACCAGTTGACCCGCTCCGGCAAGCTCTGGCGCTCGTTCGCCACCACCATGGACACGCTGCTCGACGATCGGGGGCTGGCGGCATGACCGTCACGGAGCAGGAGATCACCGACTATGTGGCACGGGTCCGGGCCGCCCTGGCCGACGTGCCGCCCGACCGGCGCGCCGAGCTGACCGAGGACCTCGCCGACCACCTCACCGAGGTCGCCGCCGAGGGTGAGGGCACCCTCGTCGAGCGACTGGGCGAGCCGGAGACGTACGCCGCCGAGCTGCGCGCCGCTGCCGGCGTCGGTGTCGGCGGCGGTCGCAACCTGGACCACCGGGTCGCCGCCGCCGTAATCCGGGTCCGCGGCCGGCTGCGCGCGATCGACTCCCGGCTCGGCCCACCTCTGGGGTACGCGACGGCGAGCGACTTCCTTCGCCTGCTGCGCCCCGGCTGGTGGGTGCTGCGCGGCTACCTGGCGGCCATGCTGCTCACCGCGATCAGCACGGGCGGCAGCTTCGGTGTGCTGCCCCGGTTCGGTGGGGAGTTGCTCGCCGGGCTGATCATGCTGATCGGGTTCGTGCTCGCCTCGATCTGGCTCGGTCGCCGTTCGGCGCAACTCGCCCGCTGGCCGCGCTCGGCGGTGCAGGTCGGCAGCGCGGTGCTCGTCGTCTTCGCGCTCTCCGCCCTCGTGCAGGCGGAGGACCGGATGCGGTACGGCGACTACGGCTACAACCCGACCTCGGTCGACAACCCGTACGAC
This sequence comes from Micromonospora sp. NPDC049102, assembly GCF_043197485.1. NCBI lineage: Bacteria > Bacillati > Actinomycetota > Actinomycetes > Micromonosporales > Micromonosporaceae > Micromonospora > Micromonospora sp. NPDC049102. Next base: position 132,474 of record NZ_JBICTE010000005.1, read on the forward strand.
CGGATCCGGGACGTCTTCGTCTACGACAGCGACGGTCGGCTGGTGGAGAACGCCCGCCTGTTCGACGAGAACGGCAACCCCATCCGACTCGGCTACCCGGACTGTCTCGACCCCGCCGAGGCGTACAACAACCCGCTGTTGCGGCCGTACCCGTACTGCCCCGACCGGGCGCCCTTCGGGCCGCCCCGGGGTCCGGACATGCCCGGGGCGCCAGCGGTGCCGACCAGCACGCCGTCGGCAAGCGAGTCACCGACCGTGGCGACGCCGACGGCGACTCCGGCGAGTCCGAGCGCGACGCCGAGTGACGAGCCGACTCCGACCCCGACGAGCTGATGGGCGATGTGAACCAGATCATGCACACGATGCTGGGAAATAGCTGAACGGACGAGGTGAGCGGGACGGCACCAGAAATCAATGATCGTTACGGTGTCGTCTGCTCATCCATCCCTCGGAAGGAACCCCCGTGTCAGAGCAGGTCGCACCGCCCCCCGCGTCCGACGCAGCGCCGGCTCAGCCGGCCGCCGAGACGCCGGCTCAGCCGGCCGCCGAGACGCCGCCGCCGGCCGAGCCGGAGGGTAAGTCCGGTGCCAAGAAGGCGCTCGGCATCATCGGCGCGATCGTCATCTTCCTCGTCATCGCAGGTCTGAAGTTCGGCCTGGGCACGGCCATCGGCAACTTCGTGAACAAGGACGAGACCGCCGACGCGAAGGCCGGCGACTGCATCGCCGAACTGCCCGAGATCAAGGGTGACAAGGAGGAGGAGGTCGACGGCGCCAAGGTCGTCAAGTGCACCTCCACCGACGCGGCGTACAACGTGGTCGGTCGGGTCGACGGGCAGACCGAGGCCCAGGCCAAGGCCGACACCGCCTGCAACGATTTCTTCAAGGAAGGCGAGGAGGGGTACGTCTTCTACAGCATCGAGTCCGGCAAGAAGGGCTACGTGCTCTGCCTGACCAAGAAGGCCTGACCACACGCCTGAGGCACCGATGACGGCGGCGGGGGAATGTTCCCCGCCGCCGTCGGCGTACCCGCGGTCACCATCCGGCGAACAGGAGGTGAATGCCACTGTTCCGACGTCTTCCCGGTCGGGGTCACGGCGTGGCAGGCTACCGGCACGTAGGACCACTGGGCGACCAGCCAACGATGACTGACCGCTAGGAGGACGGCCGATGGGCGAAATGGTGGGTTACCGCAGCAACGGGGGTACGAGCGAGGGGTATCTCGCGATACCCGCGAGCGGCACGGCCAGCCCCGCCGTCATCGTCCTGCAGGAGTCGTGGGGCCTGGTCCCGCACATCCGGTCGGTCGCGGACCGGTTCGCCGAGGCCGGCTTCGTCGCTCTCGCCCCGGACGTCCGGCACGGTACGGCGACCGACGAGCCCGTCGAGGCGCAGGGCCTGCTGGCGACGCGCCTGGACGAGGCGGCGAAGGACATCGCCGACGCGGCCGACTACCTCGCCGGGCGCCCGGAGGTCACCGGAAAGGTCGGCGCGGTCGGGTTCGGCGCCGGTGGCAGCCTGGCCCTCAGGTCGGCGTCCCTCTCCGAGCGGATCGTGGCCACCGCCGGGTTCTATCCCGTGCTGTCCGGTGGGTCGATGCCCACCGACCGGGTCGACTACGCCGGCAAGGCGGCGGTCATCCACTGCTCCGAAGAGGACGGCACCTCGACCGGCGAGGGTGTGCAGGCCGTACGCAGGGCCATCGAGGAGGCCGGCGGCACCTGCCAGCTCTACGACTACCCGGGCACCTCGCACGCGTTCTTCGACGACGACCGGCCCGAGGCGTTCGACCAGCGTGCCGCCGCCAGCGCCTGGGCGCGCACCCTGGAACTCTTCCGGGCCAAACTTGGCTGAGTCGCGTACCCCCGATCAGGTCGTCGCCCGCGCCGCGCGGGCGACCGACCTGGCCGACCTCGACGCGGCGGTCAACGACTGTTTCGCCTGTCCCCGCCTCGTCCGGTGGCGGGAGGAGGTGGCCCGCGTCCGGCGGGCCGCCTTCCGCGACCAGGAGTACTGGGGCCGGCCGGTGCCCGGCTTCGGCCCCGGCGACGCGCGGATCGCCATCCTCGGGCTCGCGCCCGCCGCGCACGGCGGCAACCGCACCGGCCGGATCTTCACCGGCGACCGCTCGGGCGACGTGCTCTTCGCGGCCCTGCACCGGGCCGGGTTGGCCAACCAGCCGACAAGCGTCGCCGCCGACGACGGCCTCGCCCTGCGCGACACCCGGATCTTCTCGGCGGTCCGCTGCGCACCACCGGACAACAAGCCCACCCCGGACGAACGGGACACCTGCGCTCCCTGGCTGCACCGCGAGGTCACGCTGATCCGACCCACCCTGCGCGTCGTGGTCGCGCTGGGCGCGTTCGCCTGGGCCGCGTTCTGGCCGGTGCTGCGCCAGGTGTACGAGCAGCGCCCGCCCAGCCCGCGACCCGCGTTCGGCCATGGGGCACACTGGTCCGGCGCGGCCGTGCCGGACTTGCTCGGTTGTTACCACGTCAGCCAGCAGAACACCTTCACCGGCCGGCTGACACCGGGGATGTTGGACGACGTCTTCGGCCGGGCCAAGCAACTGGCCGAAGTGGACTGAGAACGCGTGGGGTGGTGGCGATGACGAACGGAACACGCCCGCCCGCTCCGTCGCCACCCGCCGGACCAGGTGTGGTCCGCCCGGTGCTCGGCCTGCTGCGCCGCTGGTGGCCGGTGGGCGCGGTGGCGGCGCTGCTCGCGGCGGCCGCGCTGGCGTCCGCCCACTCGTCGATCGGCGCCAGCCGGATTCCGCCCGCTGCCGAGAACGTGCCCTGGGTGCCGGAATACCCGACCGACGTGCCGTCCCCGTCGATCCCGGTCGAGCCGAGGGATGCCGGCGAGGCCACCCAGGCGCACATCCCGCAGTGGATCGCCACCGTGGCGATGGCCCTGCTCGGGCTGGCCATCCTCGCGGTGCTGGGCTACCTCACCTGGATCCTGCTGCGTGGCGCGCTGCGCCGTACCTCGCGGGCCCTGCCGGCGCAGCGGGCCCGGCGTACGGCCGAGGGCACCGCCCGCGAGGTGGTCGCCGCCCTGGACGCCGGCCTCGTCGAGCTGGACGACCAGGCCACCGACCCCCGTGTCGCGGTGATCGCCTGCTGGGTACGCCTGGAGGAGGCGGCCGCCGCGGCAGGTGTGTCCCGGCGTCCCGGCGACACACCGACCGACCTGGTCACGCGGTTGCTGCGGGGCGACGAGTCGGCCGGGGTGCCGGCGATCGTCAGCGCCGACGTGCTGGCCGAGTTCGCACACGTCTACCGCGAGGCCCGGTACGCCACACGTGAGGTCGGCGAGGGCACCCGCGACGACGCCCGTGCCGCGCTGCGGCGGCTGCGCGGCGAACTCGCCATCGTGACGACGGGTGCTCCCGAGGTGCCGGCATGAGCGGCAGCGCCAGCATCGACGACCTGCTCACCTTCGAGGAGGAGGGGCCACGGCACGACGAACGGGCCAAGGGCGGCCGGTTCGGACGCGTGTTCCGAGCCCTGGCCGGCAACGCGGCCCTGGTCGCCGTGCTCGTCGTCGGTCTCCGGGCGGTCGGCCTACAGGTCTCGCTGGCGATCCTCATCGCCGGGGTGTTCGCCGTGTCCGGGGTGCGCCGGGTCGCCGCCGCGCTGGCACCGACGCCGGCGGCGAGGTCCCGCCCTTCGCTCGCCCAGCACGACGACGGCTCCTGGAACTGGGGTGCCCGGGATGCGCTGCGCGCCGCGATCAACGGCTGGGAACTGCCGCTGGACTGGTCCACGACCCGACCCGAACGCTTCACCGAGGTCATCCTGCCCCGGCTCGCGGAACTGGCCGACGAGCGGCTTCGCCTGAAGCACTCCGTGACCCGTGAGTCGGACCCGGTCCGCGCTCGCGCCCTGCTGGGCGACCGGCTGTGGACGTTCCTGGAAACCCCGCCCCGACGCCCCCCGTCGCCGCGCGATCTCGCGGTGATCGTCGCCGAACTGGAGAAGATCTGATGAACGACGTGGACCGGAGCATGCCCGCCGCCGAGGTCGGCCGCCTGGCCCGGGCCGTCCTGGACGCCGTCGGCACCGTCGTGGTCGGCAAGCGCGACGCGTTGGAGTTGGTCCTCGCCGGAATCCTGGCCGGTGGGCACGTGCTCCTGGAGGATCTGCCCGGCCTGGGCAAGACGCTCACCGCGCGCTCGTTCGCGCAGGCGCTCGGGCTGGACTTCCGCCGTCTCCAGTTCACCCCGGACCTGCTCCCCGCCGACGTCACCGGCTCGTTCCTCTACGACCAGCGCAGCGGCGACTTCACCTTCCGAGCGGGGCCCGTCTTCACCAACCTGCTCCTCGCCGACGAGATCAACCGGACGCCGCCGAAGACCCAGTCCGCGCTGCTCGAGGCCATGCAGGAGAAGCAGGTCTCGGTCGAGGGCGTGACGTACAAGCTGGACGAACCCTTCCACGTGCTGGCGACCGCGAACCCCATCGAGTACGAGGGCACCTACCCGCTGCCCGAGGCGCAGCTCGACCGGTTCCTGCTGCGGGTCTCCTTCGGCTACCCGCTGCAGGAGGAGGAGTGGGAGGTGCTGCGCCGCCGGATGGGCCGCCGCCGCGAGGAGGCGGACATCAAACCGGTGGTGGACGCCGCCACCCTGCGGGCGATGCAGGCCGCCCTGGAGGACGTGGTGGTGGAGGACTCGATCGGCCGCTACATCGTGGCGCTCACCGCGGCCACCCGGGAACACCCGTCGGTGCTGGTCGGTGCATCGCCGCGTGGTTCGTTGGCGTTGCTGCTGCTGTCCCGGGTACGGGCGGTGTTCGACGGCCGGGACTACGTGGTGCCGGAGGACGTCAAGGCGGTCGCCGCGCCCGCGCTCGCCCACCGGATCACCCTGCGTCCCGAGATGTGGCTACGTCGCGTCGACCCGGCGTTCGTGGTCGGTGAGGTGCTGGAGGCGACGCCCGCCCCGGCCAGTGGCGCGCTGCCCAGCTACGCCGCCGGCGGGCTCCGGCACTGATGTCCGGCCCGACCGCATCCGCGCCGCGATCCACCGAGCCGGAGTCGACCGCCGGCTGGGCGCCCACCCCTGCGCTCGGTCGCGCCGTGCTGCTCACCGGTTTGTTGCTGGTGGCGGGGGTGCTGCTGGGACGCGTCGACCTCGTCGTGCTGGCCGCGCCGTTCGCGCTGGGCACCGCGTACGCGCTGCGTCGCCGGCCCACCGCACTGCCGCAGGTCTGGATCACCAGTGCGGAGGACGGCCCGCTTGTCGAGGGCGGCGAGGTGTCGGCCGCGGTGAGTGTCGGCAACCCGGACACGGTCGACTACGACCTCGTGGTGGTGCGGTCACGGGTCTCGCCGTGGCTGCGGATCGCCCGTGCCGGCTTCGCCAGCGCCGAACCCACCGACGCACCGCCGCCCGCCGAGACCCCGTCGGCAGCCGGCAGGGGACGCTCGGTCGCCGATCGGCCGTTCGTGACGTCGGTGCCCGCTTCGGCGGCAGTGGACCTGGAACTGGCCGGGCGGGCTCTGCGCTGGGGTCGGCACCCCGTCGGACCGGCCGGGGCGCGGGTCGCCGCGGCGGGTGGGCTGCTGGTGTCCCGAGCGGTGATCACCGAACCGGTCGGTGTGCGGGTCTACCCGCGTACCGAGCCGTTCGAGGCGGTGGAGGCGATGCCCCGTGCCGCCGGTCTGGTGGGCGCGCACCACTCCCGACGTCCCGGAGAGGGCGGTGAACTGGCCGGAGTGCGGGTCTTCGCCCCGGGCGACCGGCTCCGCCGCGTCGACTGGCGGGTGTCCCTGCGGGCCCGGCAGTTGCACGTGGCGGCCACCCTGTCCGACCGCGACGCGGAGGTGGTGGTGTTGCTCGACGTGCTCGCCGAGGCGGGCCGCTCCGGTGGTGTGGACGGTGCCGCGTCCGTGCTGGACACCACAGTGCGGGCCACCGCCGCGATCGCCGAGCACTACCTGCACCGGGGAGACCGGGTGTCGCTGCTGGAGTACGGGCCGGGAGCCCGCCGGCTACGCCCCGCCGCCGGCCGTCGGCAGTACCTGACGGTGCTGGAATGGCTGCTCGACGTACGCGCCGAGGCGGCCCAGCACGAGCCGTACGACCAGGTCTTCGGCCCACAGTTGCTGTCCTCGGACGCGCTGGTGGTCGTCCTCACCCCGCTGCTGGACGAGCGTTCGGCGCAGATGCTGGCACGGCTGGCCCGCGCCGGCCGGTTCGTGGTGGCGGTCGACACGTTGCCGGCCGACCTGACGCCGCCGAAGGACCGGGGTTGGGCCGAGGTGGCGTACCGCCTCTGGCGACTGGACCGGGAGACGATGATCGGGCAGCTCCGTGAGCACGGCGTACCCGTCGTGCGCTGGGCCGGCGCGGGCAGCCTCGACGAGGTGCTGCGGGACGTGGCGCGACTGGCGACGGCCCCAAGGGTCGGTGGCCGGTGAGCGCGAGGAGTGAGCCGGGTTTGCGAGCCCCGCAGTCGCGAACGACAGGAGCACGGTGAGCGCCATCATCGAGCGGGTGCGAGCTGCTCGGGACGCCGTTGCCCGGATCAGCGCCGTCCCGCTGCTGGTGCGGGCCGCGATCTTCGTCACGACGCTTGTCGGGTTCGCGCTGGCGTTCCCCGGCGAGGTGTTGACCGGTCGACCGCTGCTGTTCCTGGCGGTGGCCGCGCTGCTGCCCGCGGCGGGTCCGCGGCGGTTGTGGCCCACCTTCGCGGCGCTGGTGATGGCTGGCGGCTGGTTGCTCGCCACCGACGGGTACGGCCGACCGGTGGCGTTGTGGCGGCTGCTCGCCGTCGCCGCGCTGTTGTACCTGGGGCACTCCCTGTGCGCGCTGGCGGCGCTGCTGCCGTACGACGGGGTGGTGGATCCGGAGCTGATCACCCGGTGGTTGCTGCGGGTGGGAGCGGTGCTGCTGGGTACGGCGGTGTTGGGGGTGCTGCTGTTGCGGGTGGCGGGCCTGGGCGGGGAGGTCGGGCACCAGTGGGTGACGGTGCTGGGGCTGCTGGTGGCGGTGGGTGTCGCCGCGTTGCTGGGTTGGCTGCTGCGGCGTAGGTGAACCAGTGATGCAACAGGGTTACGCAGGTCACAGGGGTTGTGTTCCGTCACAGATGGGGGGCGCGAGCGGGATTACCTGAGCAGGGCGGGGAAAGATAGATGACGTGAATCCGAAGCGGATCCTTGTGGTGGGTGCCGGGCACGTCGGTCTCTACGCCGCCCTGCGCCTGTCGAAGAAGCTCAGCTCCCGTGAGGCTGAGGTCATCGTCGTGGACCCCCAGCCCCACATGACCTATCAGCCGTTCCTCCCCGAGGCCGCGGCGGGGAACATCTCCCCGCGGCACGCCGTGGTGCCGCTGCGTCGCGAGCTGCGCCGGTGCACGGTGGTGGCGGGGACCGTGACGCGCGTCGAGCACGACCGCAAGGTGGCGACCGTGCAGCCGATCGTCGGCCCGGCTCGGGAGATCGCGTACGACCACGTGATCGTCGCGCCGGGTTCGGTGTCCCGGACGCTGCCGATTCCGGGCCTGCACGAACAGGGCATCGGGTTCAAGACCATCGGTGAGGCGATCTACCTCCGCAACCACGTGCTGGACCGGCTGGACGTCGCGGCCGTGACCCCGGATGCGGAGGTCCGCCGCTCGGCGTTGACCTTCACGTTCGTCGGCGGCGGGTACGCGGGCATCGAGGCGCTCGCCGAGATGGAGGACATGGCCCGCGACGCCCTGCGCTACTACCCGGAGCTGAAGCCCGAGGACTTGCGCTGGGTGCTCGTCGAGGCGACCCAGCGGGTGCTGCCCGAGGTCGACCGGGACATGGGCGCCTACACGGTGCAACAGCTCATGAAGCGCAACATGGACATCCGGCTGGACACCCGCCTGGAGTCCTGTGTCGACGGGGTGGTGAAGCTCTCCGACGGGGACAGCTTCCGGTCCGACACGATCGTCTGGACGGCGGGTGTGAAGCCGTCGCCGATGCTGGACGCGACGGACTTCCCGCGTGACGAGCGCCGACGGGTCACCTGTATCCCCACTCTCCAGGTGGTCGACGGTGACCGGGTCATCGAGGGCGCGTGGAGCGCCGGTGACTGCGCGGCCGTGCCGGACCTGACCAAGGAGCCGGGCAACTTCTGCTCGCCGAGCGCGCAGCACGCCGTGCGTCAGGCGGCGCGGATGGCCGACAACATCGTCGCGGTGATCCGGGGGCGCGAGCCGGTCGACTACAAGCACAAGCACGCGGGCAGCGTCGCCAGCCTCGGCCTGCACAAGGGCGTCGCCCAGGTGTACGGCATCAAGATGACCGGCTGGCCGGCCTGGTTCATGCACCGGACGTACCACATGAGCCGGATTCCCTCGTTCAACCGCAAGGTCCGTGTGGTGGTGGACTGGTCGCTGGCGTTCTTCCTCAAGCGTGAGGTCGTCGCGTTGGGTCAGCTCCACGACCCCCGCGAGGAGTTCGTCGAGGCGTCCCAGCCGGTCGGGGCTCCGCGCGTCTGACAGCTGTGACGAAAGGGCCCCTCCTTGCGGAGGGGCCCTTTCGCGCTGTCCGGGGTGGGTCAGACCTTCCAGGTCCACGCGTCGGCGATCCTGGTGGCCGGGCCGTAGAGCTGCTCCAGGGTGGTCTTGAGGCTCGCCGCGTGCGGGGCGTCGTCGGCCAGCGCCACGCAGGACGCGCCCCAGAAGTCCGCGTCCCTCGCGGCCTGCCGGCGCTGCTCGTCACCGATGGCCGGCTGGTCGCCGCGGCGGGCGACGTCCTCCAGCAGCGCCGAGGTGGGCTGCTTGAAGGTGCCCATGGCGGCGGTGCCACCCTGTCCGTACGGGCCGATGAAGAACCCCTCGGGTAGGCCGAAGCCGGCGTCGGCTGCGGCCGCCCAGCGCATCGGCCACGGATCCTGGGGAGTGGGCAGCGGCACCGGAACCAGCACACCACCGGGCTCGACGCACTGCCGCCAGTGCCCGCCGGTGATGAACTCCGGCACGGCGGGTCGGCCGGCGGTGGGCAGCGGGGTCGGGAAGATCGGCAGCAGGGCCGCGACGACGGCCAGCGGCACCAGCCTGCGTGCCCGCCCGGTGCCGCTCAGTGCCCGGTCGACGGCGAGGGTCAGCAGCGTCGCCACGATCGGGAGCAGCGCCAGGCCGAACCGCATCGGCAGGGCGCCGTCCACCACCGGCAGGCCGGCCAGCAGGGCGTACGGGCCGGGCAGCGCGGTGCGGGTGCCGCCGAGCACGACCTCCGGGCCGAGCGAGAGTGCGCCCATCACGAGCGCCGCCACCACGCACGGGAGCACGATCCGGCGGCGCCCGGCCCAGATCGCGCAGGCGGCGGTGACCAGCAGCAGGGGCCAGCCGAGGAAGCTGTTGTATTCGGCCGGGCCGGTGGTGAGCCGGGAGGCCTCGTCGCTGCCGGCGATCGACAGCGGGGAGACCGCCCACCAACTACTGAGGTCGGCGGAGAAGTAGTCCGGGCTGAACATCCCGTCGGCGACACCCTGTGGTCCGGCGAACTGGAACCACAGCGGGTAGCCGAGCACCAGCAACGCCAGGCCGGCGGCGATGGCCAGCCCGCCCAGGAACCCGGGCAGTGCCCGCCGGGCGAGGTTCCGGTCCGCGGCGGCGTAGCCGACCGCCATCACCAGCAGGGTGACGGCGCAGAGGAAGAGCACCTCTTCGCCGATGAACACCTGCGCGGTGACGGCGGCCGCCAGCCCGACGGCGGAGCTGACCGTCCGCCGTCCGTCGGGGCCGGCCGAACGGGCGCGCCCGGTCTCGTCGAGCGCGGTGGGGCCGGGGTCGGACGCCCGCAGCAGCCGTACGACCAACCAGACGATCACCGGCACCAGCCACTGCGCCGTCATGTGCAGATGGCTGTTGGTCTGCGAGACCATGCCGGGACCGAAGCCGCACAGGCTCCCGCCGAGTGCGGCGGCGAGGCGGCGCACGCGCAGCGTCCGGTGGAACAGCAGGTACCAGGCGAGGGCGGTGCCGGCCAGGTTGGCGGCGGCGAGCAGCGCGAAGGTGGTGGGCGCGCCGAACAGCAGGGTGACGGGCGCACAGAGCACGCCAAGCGCGATGATCGTGGTGTTGGCCATCAGGTTGACGCCGTCCGGGGCGTTGAGCCGGTCGGTCAGCAGGTGGAAGTCACCGAGCAGCGCTCTCGCGTCGACCGCCAGGAACCATTCGTAGAGCGTCTGGTCCTCGGGATTGAGCGCCAACGTGCGTCCACCCGGGTCGGGCCACAGCCCGTGGGTCAACCAACCGGCCAATGCCACCCACACCAGCGCGACCAGTAGGTCCGTCCGGTGGCGGCGCACGCCGGTGCGCAGCCGTACGGCGCGGGTGGTGCCCTCGACGCGATCGGCGAGGCGGATGGCTTGGTCAGGGCTGGCGTCGGGGGCCGTTGGGGCTGCGCTGCTCACGGCATCGACCCTAATGTGGCCAGCCCGGCGGGGTACGCCGGGTCACCGCCGACCGGCTACGGTGACACTGCATCGTGCGCGTCGACGCGCGGGTGCCACCCGCCCGGGTGGTGGAACGGCAGACACGGCCGCCTTAAAAGCGGCTGCCGAAAGGCGTGCGGGTTCGACCCCCGCCCCGGGCACCGGTCGCCCACGGCCTCGCGTTCCCATTCGTGATCACCAGGAGTGGGTCGGGCAGTTTACTCTTGGAGTGCACGTTCACGTGCAAACGACCCCCTGAGGGAGGCCAGACAGTGAAGACCTCGAACCCGGTGCTCGCCCGGCTCGGCCAGGCGGCCGAGCGGGAGCGCTCCGCCGGGTACGCCCCGGCTGGGCCGTACGGACAGCCCGGCATTCCCCAGCAGTACCCGTCCCAGGCCGGCTACCCGGCCGCACCGCCCGCCGTGGCGCCGATGACCGTCGACGACGTGGTCGTCAAGACGGTCACCCTGCTCGGCATCCTCGGCGTCACCGCCGCGGCCGCCTGGGTGCTCGTGCCCGACGCGCTGGTCAGTACCGCCTGGATCGGCGCGGCAGTCGTCGGCCTGGTCCTCGGTTTGATCATCTCGTTCTCCCGGATGGCAAACCCGGCGCTCGTCATCGCGTACGCGGTGGTCGAGGGTGTCTTCGTCGGCATGGTCAGCAAGGCGTTCGAGACCTTCTACGACGGCATCGTGCTCCAGGCCGCCGTGGCGAGCTTCGGCATCTTCTTCCTGATGACGATGATCTACAAGGCGAAGATCATCCGGGCCACCCCGATGTTCGTGAAGGTCGTGTCGACGGCCATCGTCGGCCTCGCCGCCGTCATGCTGATCAACCTGGTGCTGGCGCTGTTCGGCGTCAACACGGGTCTGCGGGACGGCAGCCCGCTGGCCATCGGCTTCAGCCTCGTCTGCATCGTGGTCGCCTCGCTGAGCTTCGTGCTCAGCTTCAAGGAGATCGAGGACGGCGTCCGGATGGGCCTGCCGCAGCGCTACTCCTGGGTCGCCGCCTTCGGCATCCTGGTCAGCCTGGTCTGGCTCTACATCGAGATCCTGCGCCTGCTGAGCTACTTCCAGGGCGACGACTGACCTGGTCCGCACCGCTGACCGGCGCCCGCTCCCGCTTCCCGCAGGGGCGGGCGCCGTCGTCCGCGCCGTTTCGCCGCCACCGCCGGGCCACCCTTGGCAGAGTGACTGCCAGGGGTACGCGGGCGAAGGAGGCGACGGTGCGCAGCAACAACCCGGTGCTCAACCGACTGGAGGAGACCAGCCGGTTGGAGTCCCGGGTGGTCAGCTCCCGCGATGTCGAGCCGATGACCGTCGACGACGTGGTGGTGCGTACCGTCGGACTGCTCCTGCTCACCGGCGCGGCCGCCGCGGTGTCCTGGGCGGTGGTGCCCGACGCGGTGTGGCTGGGGGCGGCCCTGGCCGGCACCGCCATCGCCTCGATCGTGCTGGTCCTGGTCATCTCGCTACGGGGGATCACCAACCCGGTGCCGATCGTCGGCTACGCGCTGCTCCAGGGGCTGCTGCTCGGGGTGGCCAGCCGCACCTTCGAGCAGGTCTACCCGGGGATCGTCGTACAGGCGGTGGCCGGCACCTTCGGCGTCTTCCTCGGCATGGCCGCGCTGTACCGGGCCCGGGTCATCCGCGCGACGCCCCGGCTGGCCCGCCTGGTGATCGGCACACTCCTCGGCATCGCGGTGCTGAGCGTGGTCAACCTCGTCTCCTACCTGGTCACCGGTCGGCCGGGGCTGGCGGTCTACAGCGTCAGTGGCCAGGTGGGCTGGCTGCCGTACGCGTTCTCGGTCGTGGCGATCATCGCCGGCGCGTTCAGCTTCATCCTCGACTTCGACCTGGTCGAGCGGTCGGTGCGCGACGGCCGGCCCCGCCGGTACGCGTGGCTGAGCGCGTTCGGCCTGGTGACCGGTCTGGTGTTCCTCTACTGGCAGCTGCTGCGACTGCTCAGCTACCTGCGCCGCTGACCGGCCGTCCGCCGCCCGACCGTAGAATCGGCGCGGTGAGCGTAGCGGAGTTGGAGCAGGCCGTGCGGTTGCTGGTCGGCCAGGTCGGGCACTGGGAACAGCCGCGCTGGGCCGCGACCGCGACCACCGGCAACGTGCCCCGCGCCGACCTGGTCCACCGGCTGGCGCAGGAGATCGCCAATCTGGCCGCCGACGCCGAGGGGCAACCGCGCCGGACGGTGCCGCGGCTGGACAACGACCTGGCGCTGCCCGACCAAATGCGGGTGGTGACGGCGGACCTGTTGGCCGCCGGGGCCGACCCCGAGGTGCTGGCGCGGGCCGCCGCCGAGGTGACGGCGACCCGCAACGCGCTCTGACGACTACGGCTCAGCTCAGCCGTTCGAGCACCATGGCCATGCCCTGGCCACCGCCGACGCACATGGTCTCCAGACCGATCGTCTTGTCGTGCCATTCGAGGGCGTTGAGCAGGGTGCCGGTGATCCGGGCGCCGGTCATGCCGAACGGGTGGCCGACCGCGATCGCCCCGCCCATGACATTGAGCTTCTCCTCGGGGATGCCCAACTGGCGGTAGGACGGGATGACCTGGGCGGCGAACGCCTCGTTGATCTCGACCAGGTCGACGTCGTCGATGGTCATGCCGGCGCGACGCAGCGCCTGCCGGGACGCCTCGACCGGTCCGAGGCCCATGATCTCCGGCGACAGCGCGGTCACGCCGGTGGAGACGATCCGGGCCAGCGGGGTCAGACCCAGCTCCTCGGCCCGCTGGGCGCTCATGACGACGACGGCGGCAGCACCGTCGTTGAGCGGACAGCAGTTGCCCGCGGTGATCCGGCCGTCCGGGCGGAACACGGGCTTCAGGCCGGCGACCGCGTCGAGAATGACGCCGGGTCGGGGGCCGTCGTCGGTGCTCACCAGAGTGCCGTCCGGCGTGGTGACCGGGGTGATCTCCCGGGCCCAGAAACCGTCGGCGATGGCCTTCTCGGCGAGGTTCTGACTGCGTACGCCGAACTCGTCCATGTCGGCGCGGGTGACGTCGTACACCTGGGCCAGGTTCTCCGCGGTCTGCCCCATGGTCAGGTAGATGTCCGGCAGGTCGCCGGCGTCGCGCGGGTCGGTCCACACCTCGGCGTCGCCCTGCGCGCGGCGCTTCGAGCGCTCGGCGGCGGACGCGAAGCGCGCGTTCTCCCAGCCGCCGCCGACCAGCGCCTGAGCCTCCGGTGGCAGGCCGTCGGAGCTGCCCCGGGCGTAGCGGGAGACCATCTCGACGCCGGCGGAGACGAACACGTCGCCCTCCCCGGCACGGATCGCGTGCAGGGCCATCCGCGTGGTCTGCAACGACGAGGCGCAGTAGCGGGTCAACGTGGCACCCGGCACGGTGTCCAGACCGAGCAGCGTGGCCACCACGCGGGCCATGTTGAAGCCCTGCTCGCCGCCGGGCAGGCCGCACCCGAGGTAGATGTCGTCGATGGTGGTCGGGTCGAGCTGGGGGACCTTGTCGAGGGCGGCCTGGACGATGGTCGCGGCCAGGTCGTCGGAGCGGACATCGCGCAGGGACCCCTTGTGCGCCCGGCCGATGGGGGATCGGGCGGTAGCGACGATGACAGCGTCGCGGGACGACTCAATCGGCATGAGTCAACGTTAACCCGCCGGTAACATGGCGCGGAAGAAGCGGGCACGGCGGGAAATGTCACCCTCGCCGGGCGTGCGTCACCGCCGGGAGGCGACCGCCGCGGCGGCCACGACGGCCGGCAGCAGGGCGTGCGCCCACACCCGGTAGCCGTCGGCCGACGGGTGGAAGCCGTCGTGGCACAGCGTGCCCGCGTCGGCCCGGAACACCGGCCCGGTCTCGGTGGCCAGGTCGACCACCGTCCCGCCCGCCTCCAGCACCGCCGTGGTCTGCGCGCGGGCCATCCTCCGGCCGGACCAGCCGACGAGTTGACGCAGCGGTGGCGCGATGGCGCGTACGGCCCCGAGGTCGGGGCAGGTTCCCACCACCACCTCGACGCGTGCCTCCCGCAGCCGGTGCACGGCCGCGCCCAGGTAGGCGGATGCGTCGCCGGGCCGGCGCAGCCCGGTGGCGTCGTTCGCGCCGATCAGGATCAGCGCCACGTCGGGCCGCTCGCCGAGCAGGGCCCGGGCGACCTGGGTGGTCAGGTCCGTCGAGCGGGACCCCGAGACGCCGACGCTGGACAGGTGCACCCGACGGCCGGACGGACCCTCGGCGAGGAGGTTGGCCAACTGCCCACCGATGGTGTCGTCGAGGCGGTCGACGCCGACACCCAGTGCCGACGAGTCACCGAGCAGCACCAGGCGCAGCGGTGCGGCATCGGCCCGGCCGATCGTGGCGCGCAGCGCAAGCCCCAGTTCCGGCTGGGCGTAGCGCCGGTGGCGCGCGACGAACGCCTCGCCCGCCAGGACGGCGGCGCTGCCAACAGTGCCGGCCAGCAGCGAGAGCGCCGCCGCCCGACCCAGGCGGCCGGGGAGGCCGGCTGTCACGTCCCGCTCGCTGCGCTGGTTCATGCCAGTCCCTCCACTGTCGAGGTGTCCGCGGGGCCTGGCTGCGGCACCGCGTGCACACCGAAGAACGCCCGGCGACGCAGCTGCGCCCACCGGCCGGCCGGACCCCGGTCGCGGCCCCGGACCTGGGTGCCGCTGACCTCGGTGCCGGCGTGCCGGGCCGCCTCCTGCGCGGCCTCTGGCAGCGACCGTACGCCCTCGCCCCGCGCCGGTGTGACCCGTCGTTCCTGCCCCGCGCCGAGCGCGGACAACATCGTCGGCAGCAGGGCGGCGGCGGCCATCGCGTACCCCTCGGCGGACGGGTGGAACCGGTCCCAGGCGAACATCCGCAGCGGCTCGGCCGCGAACCGTGGGCCGAGCAGGTCGCCCAGGGACACCGTCCAGCCGCCCGCCTCGACCACGGCCACCGTCTGGGCGGCGGCGAGCTGGCGACTCCACCGGTGCGCCAGCCAGCGCAGCGGCGGCTGGATGGGTCGGATCGCGCCGAGGTCGGGGCAGGTACCGACGACCACCTCGCAGCCGGCGTCGCGCAGCGAGTGGACCGCCTCGACCAGGTAGCGCACGGCCAGGCCGCGCGGGGTGCGGTTGGTGATGTCGTTGCCGCCGATCAGGATCACCGCGATGTCCGGGGCGCATTCCAGCGCCGCCTCCACCTGGTGCCGCAGGGCCGCGGAGATGGCACCGACCACCGCGAACCGGCGCAGCAGCACCGGGCGGTGCAGCCGTCGAGACAGGCCGGTGGCGAGCAGCGCTCCGGGTGTCTCCCGGCGACGGTGCACCCCGTAGCCGGCCGCCGACGAGTCGCCGAGCACGACCATGGTGAGCGCGGGGCCGGGGAACTTCGCGCCGTACATCCCGTCGCAGCGCGGTGGTGGCGCCTCGGCCATCGGGATGGTGCGACGGGCCTGGCGGGCCTGGCCGAGCAGCACCCCGCCGGTCGCCATCGCGGCCGCCGCCGTGGCGCCCGTGCCGATCGCCGCCAGCCGGGCGATCCGCCAGGCCTGCCGCCAGCGCGGACCAACGGGTACGACAGAACCAGCCACCCCCATATGGCGACATTATCGCGCCGGCCCGACACACCGCTGTCGTCGTCACGGCTCGCGGGTGCCTGGAAACCGACGCGACGGGGTACCTGTCCGGTGGAGGCCGGCGGACTTGCGCCGACCCGCCACGCTGATCCGGCGGAGAGGAGCGCGACGATGGGGAAGACACTGAAGCGCAGCGCGGCGTTCGCGGCCCTGGCGCGGGCACTGGCGGCGGGGGCACGCGGCGGGCCGTCGCTGGGCACCCGGCTGGCGGCGCTGCCCCGGATGATCCGGGCCACCACCAGGGGGGAGTACGACGGTGGGCTCCGGCTGGCCCTGATGACGGCGGCCACGGCGTACATCGTCTCGCCCATCGACTTCCTGCCGGAGATCCCGCTGGCGATCTTCGGGCTGGCCGACGACGCCGTCATGGTCACCTGGCTGGCGGGCAGCGTGCTCTCCGAGACCGACCGCTTCCTGGAGTGGGAGGCCCGGCGCAGCTCGGTCATCCCCGGGGGTCTGGTGCACTGACGACACGTACGCTGGGCGGCGAGGATACGTCTGCCCGGCCGCCGTCGCCGGCGCCGCAACGAAGGGCACACCGTGCAGTACTACGACAACGTCGTCGACATGATCGGCAACACCCCGCTGGTACGCCTGCGCAACGTCACCGAGGGCATCCAGGCCACCGTGCTCGCCAAGGTCGAGTACGTCAACCCGGGGGGCTCGGTCAAGGACCGGATCGCCCTGCGGATGGTCGAGGACGCCGAGGCCGCCGGTCTGCTCAAGCCGGGCGGGACCATCGTCGAGCCGACCAGCGGCAACACCGGCGTCGGGCTGGCCCTGGTGGCACAGCTCAAGGGTTACCGGTGCGTGTTCGTCTGCCCCGACAAGGTCAGTCAGGACAAGCAGGACGTGCTGCGGGCGTACGGCGCCGAGGTGGTGGTCTGCCCGACCGCGGTCGCCCCGGAGGACCCGCGCTCCTACTACAACGTCTCCGACCGGCTGACCCGCGAAATCCCCGGCGCGTGGAAGCCCAACCAGTACAGCAACCCGGCGAACCCGCGCTCGCACTACGAGACGACCGGCCCGGAGCTGTGGAAGCAGACCGAGGGCGGGCTCACCCACTTTGTGACGGGCGTCGGCACCGGCGGCACGATCTCCGGTATCGGCCGCTACCTCAAGGAGGCGTCCGAGGGTCGGGTTCGCATCGTCGGGGCCGACCCGGAGGGTTCGGTCTACTCCGGCGGCACCGGTCGGCCGTACCTGGTGGAGGGTGTCGGCGAGGACTTCTGGCCGGAGACGTACGACCGCAGTGTCGCCGACGAGATCGTCGAGGTGTCCGACAAGGCGTCGTTCGAGATGACCCGGCGGCTGGCCCGCGAGGAAGGGCTGCTGGTCGGCGGCTCCTGCGGGATGGCAGTGGTTGCCGCCCTGGAGGTCGCGCGCAAGGCCGGCCCGGACGACGTCGTGGTGGTCCTGCTGCCCGATGGTGGGCGGGGCTACCTCTCGAAGATCTTCAACGATTCGTGGATGGCCCGGTACGGCTTCCTCGACAACTCCGGCGCCGAGCCGACGGTGGCCGACGCGCTGGCCAGCAAGCCGGGCGGGCTGCCGGAACTGGTGCACGTGCACCCGACCGAAACGGTCCGCGACGCGATCGACTACATGCGTGAGTACGGCGTCTCGCAGTTGCCGGTGCTCAAGGCCGAGCCGCCGGTCGTGACCGGCGAGGTCGCCGGCTCGATCGCCGAACGGGACCTGCTCGACGCGCTGTTCACCGGCCAGGCCCACCTGCACGACACCATCGAGCGGCACATGGGCGAGCCGTTGCCGATGATCGGTGGCGGCCAGCCGGTCAGCGAGGCCGTGGGCCTGCTGGACAAGTCCGACGCCGCCCTGGTCCTGGTCGACGGCAAGCCCAAGGGCGTCCTGACGCGCCAGGACCTCCTGTCCCACCTCGGCGCCCACTAGCTGCTTCTACCCCACCGCGCGTCACCGGGTGTCCACCTGCGGGTGGGCACCGCACCACCTCGTCCCCGTCCTTTGCTCTGCTTCAACCCAGGCAACGAAGACGCCCCGTCACTGTTGCCTCCGTTGAAGCAGAGCAAAGGGCCCGGGTGGGGGTGGGCGGCCCTGGGTGGGGTGCGGTGGGCCGGGTGCCGTCGCGCCGTGCTCAGAGCGGTCGGACCGCGGCGCTGCCCTCAGAGAGGGCGGCTGTAGCGGAGTTGAGGCGTGAGGGCCGCGCCGATGTGCTCCTCGCGTTCCGTGCCCGTCGACGTCCAGCCGCCGCGCTCGTAGAACGAGCGGGCGTGGGCATTTTCCCGCAGCACCCAGAGCGCTGCGTGACGCCAACCCCGGGCACGCATGTCGTCCAGGGCGTCCACCATCAGCGCGCGACCGATGCCCCGGCCCTGCTCGCGTGGGTCAAGGTGGATCGCGTTGAGCAGCCCGGTGGCTGGGTCGTCCTCGTCGTCCGGGCCCAGGTAGCTGAAGCCCACCAGCGTCCCTGCCCGCTCGGCCACGGTCAGCCGGTGGTCGTCGCGCTCCCAACGCCACCGCTCGGCCCAGTACCGCCCCATCGCCTCACCGGTCGGCTCGGCCAGCGCCGCGGCCGGCAGGAACGACGAGTACGCGGCGACCCGGGAGCGCTGGTGCAGGGCACCGATCCCCATCAGGTCCTGATCGTTGGCGGGGCGGAGCGTGACGGTCACCCGGCCGAGGCTACCCGGCGCGGCGGGACCTGCACGGTGGTCAGATCCTCGGCGACGACCAGATCACCGTCGAAGTGCGCGCGGGCCTCGTCGAAGAACCGGCGCGGGTCGGGGTAGCGCTGCGAGAAGTGCGTCAGCACCAGCGTTCGTACCCCCGATTCGGTCGCCACCCGCGCGGCCTGCGCCGCCGTCAGGTGGCCGACCTCGGCGGCCAACGCGGCCTCCGACTCCAGGAACGTCGACTCGA
Organism: Micromonospora sp. NPDC049102; assembly: GCF_043197485.1. Lineage (NCBI taxonomy): Bacteria > Bacillati > Actinomycetota > Actinomycetes > Micromonosporales > Micromonosporaceae > Micromonospora > Micromonospora sp. NPDC049102. Next base: position 151,380 of record NZ_JBICTE010000005.1, read on the forward strand.
TGACCAGCAGGTCGGCGTGCTCGGCCAGGGCGTACACGCCGTCGCAGAGGCCGGTGTCCATCACGAAGGCGAACCGCTGCCCCGGTCGGGGCACGCTCACCTCGTCCCGGGTGACGCGACGCCCATCGAGGTCCAGGTGTCCGACGCGGATCAGCTCCCCGACGGCCGGACCGGCGATGCCGTACGCGGCCAGCTTCTCCGGCAGCATCCGGCAGCCGTCCGGCTCGACGAGCCGATAGCCGTACGTCTCGACGGGGTGTCGCAGCCGGCGGGCCTCCAGCGTGCCGCAGCTCAAGGTGATCCGTTGGCCGTCGGCCTCGATCGGGGTGACCGCCAGCTCCGCGGTCTCGTGGAAGGAGGTGGCGTGCCGCAGTCGGGCGAAGTACTCGGCGCCGCCCGCGGGGAAGTGCACGGCGACCGGACGTGACACCCGGTCCAGCGAGAGTCGCTGGATGGTGCCGGGCAGGCCGAGGCAGTGGTCGCCGTGGAAGTGCGTCACACAGATCCTGGTCAGGTCGGTGGCGGTGACCGTGGTGTGCAGGAGTTGGCGCTGACTGCCCTCGCCGGGGTCGAAGAGGATCACCTCATCGTCCCAGCGCAGCACGTAACCGTTGTGGTTGCGCTGCCGGGTGGGCGTCTGGCTGGCCGTCCCGAGAATCACCAGCTCGCGCATCGACACGCTGATCTCCCGCGGATATGAAGCGACCCCCGGGGCGCTCCACGCTGTCGCGTGGGCCGGCTGGACTATGCCGGCACCCCGGGGGTCGGGTGGCTGTCGTGGATTCGCCGCACCGCTGCCACACGGTCTCGACGGTCGTACTGGTTGCCCGCCTCGCGGCGGACGGTTCACTGTCGAGGACAGCGGCTAGCGGACAGCCACCTCACGAGTCCGATTGCTATACAAGTCTGGACCACCTCCTTTCACGTGTACTGCCACGCTATCCAGTACCCGCGGCCTCGGCAACGGATTTCGATCACAGGGCCGAACGGGAATGCCCGGCCGCCGTGTCGGCGGCCGGGCATCGCGCTCCAGCAGGTGTGCGGGGGTCAGCCTGCGGTACGGGCCACGCCGACCGGGCAGCTCAGCCCGTTCGGGCCGTGGTTGCAGTACCCGTTCGGGTTCTTGGTCGGTGCCAGGTACTGCTGGTGATGGTCCTCGGCGAGGAAATAGCTGCCGAGCGGGGCGATCTCGGTGGTGATCTCACCCTTGCCGGCCCGGGTCACGATCGGCTGGAAGGCGTCCCGGGACGACTCCGCGATCGCCCGCTGCTCGTCGGTGGTCGTGTAGATCGCCGACCGGTACTGGGTGCCCACGTCGTTGCCCTGACGCATGCCCTGGGTCGGGTCGTGGTTCTCCCAGAAGACCTTCAGCAGGTCCTCGTACGTGATCTTGCTGGGGTCGTACACCACCTGGACGACCTCGGCGTGCCCGGTCCGGCCGGAACACGTCTCCTCGTACGTCGGGTTGGTTGTGAAGCCGCCCGCGTAGCCGGCGGAGGTCGTGTACACGCCGGGCAGCGTCCAGAACAGCCGCTCGGCGCCCCAGAAACAGCCCATGCCGAAGACGGCGACCTGAAGGCCCTCCGGGAACGGGCCCTTCAGCGGGGTGCCCAGCACCTCGTGGCGGTCGGCGACCGGCATCGCGATCGGCCGGCCCGGCAGGGCCTGCTCGGGCGAAATCATCTCGGCGTTCATACGGCGCAGGAACACGTGGGACTCCTCTCATGCCTCTCCCAGCGTGTAACACCGGTTAGTCGTGCTTCCTTACCCGCGCCGCTGTGACTCAGGCCCCGCTGCCGAGGGCGGCCGCGATCCGGTCGGCGTAGGTCTGTGCCTCGGTGTCGTCGGTGTACCGGGTGCGCGGCCAGAAGAAGCCCCGCAGCCCGTCACCCTTGGTGCGGGGGACCACGTGGGTGTGCAGGTGCGGAACGGACTGGGACACCCTGTTGTTCATCGCCACGAACGTCCCACCGGCGCCCAGACCGGCCTCCACCGCCACCGCCAGTCGCTGGACCAGCGCGAAGTAGCCGGGCAGCAGGTCGGCCGGCAGTTCGGCAAGGGTGACCAGGTGCGTCCTCGGCACCACCAGCACGTGCCCCGCGAAGACCGGACGGGTGTCCAGGAACGCCACCCCGTCCGGCTCGTCGGCGACCCGGAACGCCGGAACGTCACCCGCCACGATCCCGCAGAACACGCACCCGCTCATCGCGCCAGGCTATAGCCCCGATCTCCCGGAACGTGCCCCCCACGCACGCATCGACTGTGGTACTCATTGACCCGTCTGGATCAAAACATGGGGGGAACGCACGTGTACATCAAGAGAGGCACGACCCTGGCGCTGGCGACACTGGCCGCCGCCGGGCTGCTCACCGCCGGTCTCCCGGGCCCCGCCCAGGCCGCCGCCGCGCCGACGGCCACCACGCTGTCGCTGCCGGCGGTGTCCGACGTGGTCTCGGCTGGCGATCGGGTCTTCGTCAGCGGCGGCCCCTCGTCGACCGACGTCGTGGTGGCCAGCGCGACGGGCGCGGTCGTCGGCACCCTGTCCGGCCTGCCCGGTCCGTCCGACCTGGTGCTCAGTGGTGACCGGCAGACCCTCTACGTGGCGCTGCCCACCGCCAATGCCATCGCCGCCTTCGACACCGGCACGCTCGTCGAGTCGGCCCGGTACGACACCGGCGCGGGCGCGTGCCCGTCGTCGCTGGCGGTGACCGGGCGCTACCTGTGGTTCGGGTACGGCTGTGGCGGTTGGGACGGCAACATCGGCCGAATCGACCTGGGCCGCCAGCCGGCTCGCGTGACCACCGGCCTGGACACCGGCAGCGGCTTCTACGGCGCTCCGCTGCTGACCGCCGCCAGCCAGAACCGTTCGGTGCTGCTGGCCGGGCAGCCGGGACTGAGCCCCGCCTCGGTCTACACGTACACCATCGGCGCGGGTGGCGTGCTGAGCGCGCCGGGCACCAACGAGTTCATGGCGATCGGCAGCAACCTGCGCGACATCGCCCTCGACCCGACCGGCGCCACCGTGTTCACCGCGTCCGGCGCCCCGTACGAGGTGCAGGCGTTCCCGTTCGCGGACATCACCACGCCCTCGGCGACCTACCCCACCGGTGCGTACCCCAATGCTGTCGAGGTCTCGCGCGACGGCACCCGGGTCGCCGGCGGTGCCGACGCCTCCTACGACCCGGACGTGTTCGTCTTCACCACGGCCGGCACGGAGTTGGCCCACTTCGAGCTGGGCGACGATCTCAGCTCCGGCGCGCTGGCCTGGGCGCCGAACGGCGCCCGGCTCTACGCGGTCTCCTACGACTGGACCGGCGCCCACCCGGTCACCCTGCACGTCCTGCCCGTCCCGGCCGGCTGAGGGCCTTCGACGACCCCGAACCGGAGCGCGGGGGTCGGACCGATCGGTCCGGCTCCCGCCCGGAGCACGGGTTCCGTTCCAGGTCGCCGCGACGGGGCACTAGCCTCACCAGAATGAGTCACGGCTTCGAGACGCTCGCCATTCACGCCGGTCAGGACCCTGAGGCCCGCACCGGCGCGGTGATCCCGCCGATCTACCAGACCAGCACGTACGCCCAGGACGCCGTCGGCGCGCCCCGGCTCGGCTACGAGTACAGCCGCTCCGGCAACCCGACCCGCGACGCCCTCCAGGAGTGCCTGGCCGCGTTGGAGGGCGGGCCGGTGGGTCTCGCCTTCGCCAGTGGTCTGGCCGCGGAGGACACCCTGCTGCGGGCGGTCTGCCAGCCGGGCGACCACGTGATCATCCCGGACGACGCGTACGGCGGCACCTATCGACTCTTCGCCCGCGTGGCCCAGCGCTGGGGTCTGGAGTTCACGCCGGCCAAGGTCTCCGACGCGGCAGCGGTCCGGGCCGCCGTGCAGCCCGGCCGGACGAAGATCATCTGGGTGGAGACGCCGACGAACCCGCTGCTCGGCATCGCCGACATCGCGGCCCTGGCCGCTGTGGCGCACGACGCCGGTGCGCTGCTCGTGGTCGACAACACCTTCGCCTCGCCGTACCTCCAGCAGCCGATCGCCTTCGGCGCGGACGTGGTGGTGCACTCCACCACCAAGTACATCGGCGGCCACTCCGACGTGGTCGGGGGCGCGCTCGTCGTCGCCGACGCCGCGCTCGGCGAGGAACTGCGGTACCACCAGAACGCGATGGGCGCGATCAACGGCCCGTTCGACGCCTGGCTCACCCTGCGCGGCATCAAGACCCTCGGCGTACGCATGGACCGGCACTGCGACAACGCCGAGCGCCTCGCCGCGTACCTCGACGGGCACGCCAAGGTGTCCGAGGTGATCTATCCCGGGCTGCCTTCGCACCCTGGTCACGAGGTGGCGGCCAAGCAGATGCGCCGTTTCGGCGGCATGATCTCGTTCCGTGCCTCGGGAGGTGAGGAGCACGCCGTGGAGATCTGCAACCGGGCCAAGCTCTTCGTGCTCGCCGAGTCGCTGGGCGGTGTCGAGTCGCTTATCGAACACCCGGGTCGGATGACACACGCAAGTGCTGCCGGCTCGCCGCTTGAAGTTCCCGGCGATCTCGTGCGACTGTCTGTCGGCATCGAGACGGTCGACGACCTGCTCGCCGATCTGGAGCAGGCGCTGGGCTGACCGCTGGGGAGGACGGCCGTGCAGGACATCATGGCGACCTGGGTCGGGGCGACCGCCAAGCAGATCGCCCGGGGCGTACGCCGGGGTGACGTCTCGGCCACCCAGGTCGTTGCCGACCACCTCGAGTACATCGCCTCGGCCGACCGCGAACTGGCCGCGTTCCGCGCCGTTCGCGGCGGCGAGGCGATCACCGAGGCGGAGAAGGTCGACGAGCAGGAGGACCTTGCCAACCTCCCTTTGGCCGGGGTGCCGGTGGCGGTCAAGGAGAACACCCCGGTCGCCGGCCTGCCGACCTGGAACGGGTCGGCCGCCGCACGGACCGACGTCGCCGAGGCCGACCACGAGGTGGTCCGCCGGCTGCGCGGCGCGGGCGCGGTGATCCTCGGGGTCACCCGGATGCCCGAGTTGGGGCTGTGGGCACTCACCGACGACGAGAGTGCGGTGACCCGCAACCCGTGGGACAACACGCGTACCCCCGGAGGATCTTCGGGCGGTGCCGCCGCCGCGGTCGCGGCCGGCCTGGTGCCGATCGCGCACGGCAACGACGGCCTCGGCTCGATCCGCATCCCGGCGGCCTGCTGCGGCCTGGTCGGCCTCAAGCCCGGCCGCGGTGTGGTGCCCTGCCAGCTCGGCGCTGACGACTGGTTCGGCCTCACCGAGCACGGAATGCTCACCAGCACGGTCGCGGACGCCGCTGTCGGTTTCTCGGTGCTCGCCGGTCGACGCCCGGAGAAGCTGGTGCCGCCGCAGCGGCTGCGGGTGGGCGTCTCGCTGCGCTCGCCGGTGCGCGGAGTCGCGCCGGACGCGCCCAACCGGGACGCGGTGGCCGCCGCCGGCCGACTGCTCGCCGCCGCCGGCCACGACACCGTGCCGGCCGATCCGGTCTACCCCACGGCTCTGGGCCTCCAGGGCCTCGCCACCTGGTTCGCCGCTGCCGCCGCCGACGTCCGGGCCGCCGGGCTGGACCGGCGCGGCCTGCAGCGTCGTACCCGGCGGCACGTCACGCTCGGCGAGTGGGCGCAGCGCCGCGGCTACGTCCGGGAGGCCGACCGGGCCGCCTGGCGACAGCGGTCGGTCGACTTCTTCACCGACCACTCGGTCGACCTGCTGCTCACGCCCGCCCTGGCGAGCACGCCGCCGGAGGCCGGCCGCTGGTCCGAGCGGTCCTGGCGCGCGAATTTGTCGGCCAACATCAGGTACGCCCCGTACGCCGCGCCGTGGAACGTCGCCGGCCTCCCGGCGATCGTGGTGCCGGTGGGCCGCCGCCCGGACGGCCTGCCGGTCGCCGTGCAGCTCGTCGGCCCGCCCGGCTCGGAGTTGCTGCTGCTCGGCGTGGCCGGTCAGTTCGAGATGACCGCCCCGTGGTCGCGCCACGCCCCCGGTTATCCCCTCGTCGGCACGGGGTCACCGGCCAGCGCATGATCGTCTAGCGTGTACGCGCACCGTCGCGCGAACCACGAGGGACACGAATGCGCTGCCAGACCTGCGGGGACGCGCCGTCCCCCGAGCACAACGAATGTCCGCGCTGCCACACGCCGCTCGGGCAGCCGGCGGTCACGCCGGGGCTGCCGACCTATCGGGTACGGGGGATCGGGCTGGCGGCCAACGTCGCTGTCGGCGCGACCGCCGTGCTCTATCTGCTGGTGGCGCTGTCGCCGGTAATCGGGATGATGCTGGCCCGGCGGGCCAAGGCCGACGACGACCCGGATCTGCTCCTCGCAGCGGTGCTCGTCGAGGTGGTGGCGGGGCTGGCCATGACGGTGGTCTACCTCACCGCCGCCGTCCTGGTGATCATCTGGACGTGGCGGGCACGCAAGAACACCGACGCCTTCCCCGGTGCGCTGCCCACACTCGGAGCGGGCTGGGCGATCGCCGGCTGGCTGGTGCCGTTCGCGAACTTCGTGGTGCCGGCCCGGGTCGTGGCTGGCGTGGCGCGGGACAGCCTCTGGCGGCGGTTCACGCCGGCCCTCGTGAGCGTCTGGTGGTGCTCCTGGCTGGTGTTCAGCGTCGGTGAGAGGCTAAGCAGCCGCGTCGGCGACAAGGCGTACGAGAAGCTGCCGGAGACCCCGTTCAACGACGTCGGCTACCAGGCGTACGTCGACCATTACCGGGACTCCCTGCTCCGCAACACGCTGCCCGCGCTGGGCTGCGTGATCGCGGCGGTGACGCTGATCCTGCTGATCCACCGGATCTCCGCCGCGCAGGAGGCCCGGATCGCCCGCGCTGCCCCGGCGTGGCCGACTGCCCCGGTCTGGCCGGCGCAAGCATGGCCGCCGGCCCCGCCGGCCCCGCCGGCCCCGCCGGCCCCGCCGGCCCCGCCGGCCCCGCCGGCCCCGCCGGCCCCGCCGGCCCCGCCGGTCGTGCCGGCGCAGCCCTCGCCGGCCGCCGTCCCGGCCCCGGCGGCCCAGTCCGCTCCGCCCGCTGCCGTGGCCTTGCAGGCGCCGGTGATCGCGCCGTCGTCGCCCACCCCGGTGTCGCCGACGGAGTAGCCGGAGTCGGGTGGCACGATCGGGGCATGACGGAACTGGTTGGCCTCGACGACGTACGGGCTGCGCGGAAACTGCTCGCCGACGTCGTCCGGACCACCCCGCTGGAGCCCTCCCGACCGCTGAGCGCGGCGCTGGGCGGGCCGGTCTGGCTCAAGTGCGAGAACGTGCAGCGCGCCGGCTCGTACAAGGTGCGTGGTGCGTACGTGCGGATCTCGCGGCTGTCGGCGGCGGAGCGCGAACGCGGCGTGGTCGCGGCGAGCGCCGGGAACCACGCCCAGGGCGTGGCTCTCGCCGCCGGACTGGTCGGCACGCACGCGACGGTCTTCATGCCGGTCAACGCGCCGCTGCCGAAGGTCGCCGCCACCAAGGGGTACGGCGCGCAGGTCGAGTTGGCCGGTAACACGGTCGACGAGTCGCTGGTGGCCGCGCAGACGTACGCCGAGCTGACCGGTGCGGTGCTCATCCACCCGTTCGACCACGCGGACGTGATCGCCGGGCAGGGCACGGTGGCGCTGGAGATCCTCGACCAGTGCCCGGACGTGCGGACGATCATCACGGGGGTGGGCGGCGGTGGCCTGATCTCGGGCATGGCGGTGGCCGCCAAGGCGCTGCGCCCGGACGTACGCATCGTCGGTGTGCAGGCTGCGGGCGCGGCGGCCTTCCCGCCCTCCCTGGTGGCCGGGGAGCCGGTCCGGCTGCCCGCATTCGCCACCATCGCGGACGGCATCGCGGTCGGGCGGCCGGGGGAGATCACCTTCAACCATGTCCGCAAGCTGGTCGACGAGATCGTCACGGTCTCCGAGGAGGACATCTCGCGGGCTCTGCTGATGCTGCTGGAGCGCGGCAAGCAGGTCGTCGAGCCGGCCGGGGCGGTTGGCGTGGCCGCGCTCCTGGCCGGCGCGGTCGAGGTGGAGACGCCGGTGGTCGCCGTGCTCTCCGGCGGCAACATCGACCCACTGCTGATGATGCGGGTGATCGAGCACGGTCTGGCCGCCGCCGGCCGCTACCTGCGTGTGACCGTCCGCTGCTCGGACCGGCCCGGGCAGCTCGCCTCACTGCTGAGCCAGATCGCCGAGCACCGGGCCAACGTGGTGGACGTGGAGCACCAGCGGGCCAACCCGCACCTCGGCCTCGGCGAGGTGGAGGTGGCGCTGTCGGTCGAGACCCGTGGTGTGGAGCACTCCGACACGCTGATCAGTGCGCTGCGGGCCAGTGGCTACCAGGTGGTCTTCGCCGCCGAGGCGTGACGGTGGTGTCACGCCCCGGCGGCGTTACAGCGTAGGGGGAGTTGGCGCTCAGCCGGAGAACGGCTCGAAGCTGACCACTGTCACCTTGATGTCGGCGCCGCTGGGTGCCGTGTAGGTGCAGGTCTGGCCTGCGCGGCCACCCAGGATCGCCTTGCCCAGGGCCGACTCGGGGCTGTACACGGTCAGGTCGGTGGTGGCGGCGATCTCCCGTGAGCCGAGCAGGAAGGTCTCGGTGTCGTCGGTATCGTCGTCGAAGTAGATCGTCACGACCATGCCGGGCGACACCGCGTCCGCCGTCGGCGCCTCGCCGACCTTCGCGGTGCGCAGCAGCTCCTGCAGGTAGCGGATGCGACCCTCGGCCTTGCCCTGCTCCTCACGGGCGGCGTGGTAGCCGCCGTTCTCGCGCAGGTCGCCCTCCTCGCGGCGAGCGTTGATCTCGGCCGCGATCGCCGGCCGGTTGGCGATGTGCTCGTCGAGCTCTGCCTGGAGGCGGTCGTACGCATCCTGGGACAGCCAGGTGGCGGGCGCCTCGTTGCCAGTGGACACAGGCGTTCTCCTCGGTTGTGCGTGGCTGGCTGACAGGTGAACTACCAAGTTACCAGTGCGGTACGACACAGCGTGTCGGCGATCACCGGCGGTGTCCGGATCCGGCACTCCCCGTCGCCAGCGCGCGGCGGTCGTCCGCCGCCGTCATCGAAGGGCGTTTCAGCAGTTCAGGCAGGAGCCCGACAACGCAGCACCTCACCGATGAACGGTCGGGCGCTGGTGCCCAACCGGTGCCGGGCGCCGACGTGCCGGTCGCCGGGGGAGGCGGTGACGGTGACCTCGTCGCGGGCCACCTCGACGCCCGCGCGATCCCGGGCGCGCAGGACACAGATCGCCGAGCCGCCCTCCGGCACCCGTACCCGGAAGTCGACCACCACCTGACTTTCCGTGATGTCGGTGTAGGTGATCACCTGGGCGTCGTAGAGCGGGTCGCCGTACTGGCGGTAGAGCCGCAGCGAGATCAGACTCAGCCCCACCACCAGCACCAGGAGCACCAGCGCGGCCAGCAGCGTACGGCGACGGGCGCCACCGGGCGCACGGCGGCGGCCGTAGCGGCCGGCCGGGAAGACCGGCGTGCCCGGTGAAATTGTGGCGTGCGTCTCGGTCACCGGCGGGTATCTCCTGGCGTTGTTGTCGGCGGCATCGGCAAGAATGGCAGGAGTCCATCCTCCCAGCCCGGCCGAGAGCCAGGAATGGCAGGTCGGGTCCCGCAGGTGCCAAGCGGCGGCGGGGCGTGGGGGAATACCGGCAGGTCAGCCGGTCGAGCCCGGTCGGGTCCACCGGCCGGCACAGACGAGGAGCGCCGAAAGTTGGCAGAGCAGCTGCGTCTCATGGCCGTCCACGCGCACCCGGACGACGAGTCGAGCAAGGGTGCGGCGACCATGGCGAAGTACGTCGCCCAGGGGGTCGACGTGCTGGTGGTGACGTGCACCGGCGGTGAGCGCGGCAGCGTGCTCAACCCCAAGCTCGACCGGCCCGACGTGTGGGCCAACATCGCGGACATCCGGCGCGCCGAGATGGACGCCGCGCGGGCGATCCTCGGCGTCGACCAGGCCTGGCTCGGGTTCGTCGACTCCGGCCTGCCCGAGGGCGACCCGCTGCCGCCGCTCCCCGAGGGCTGCTTCGCCCTCCAGGACGTCGAGGTTGCCGCCGGCCCTCTGGTCCGGTTGATGCGGGAGTTCCGTCCGCACGTGGTGACCACGTACGACGAGGAGGGTGGCTACCCGCACCCCGACCACATCATGTGCCACAAGGTGAGCGTGGCCGCGTTCGAGGCGGCCGGCGACCCGGAGCGCTATCCCGAGCTGGGGGCGCCCTGGCAGCCGCTGAAGCTCTACTACGACATCGGCTTCTCCAAGGCCAAGATCATGGCCCTGCACGAGGCGGTGCTCGCGACCGGCGCCGAGTCGCCGTACGAGGAGTGGCTCAAGCGCTGGGACGAGCGCCCGGACAAGGGCCCACGGATCACCACCCGCGTCGACTGCGCCGAATACTTCCCGGTTCGGGACGACGCGCTGCGCGCCCACGCCACCCAGGTCGACCCGGACGGCTTCTGGTTCCACGTGCCCATGGAGATGCAGCAGCAGGCCTGGCCGACGGAGGATTTCGAGTTGGCGCGCACCATGGTGGAGAGCCCGCTGCCCGAGTCGGACCTCTTCGCCGGAGTGCGGGAGACGGCGCACGCGCGCTGATTCCGGCCGGGGCTACCCTGGTAGGCAATCGCACATCGGAGGAACACCATGCTGACCGCTGCCCAGGTGCTCGCGGAGAACAACTTCGGGGACACCCGCACGGGTGGTCTGGCCGGACCGATGGGCCTCCTCCTCATCCTGCTGCTGGCCGCGGCGACGATCCTGCTGATCCGCAACATGAATGCCCGACTGCGGCGTCTGCCCGACCGGTTCCCGCAGCCGGGTCGGCCGGCCGATCCGACCAGGGCCGACGCTTCAGTCGTCGATCCGACAGACGGGACCGGCACGGATGATTCATCCACGCCCGCTCCCAATGGGCACCAGCAGCAGCGGAACGGGTAGTCCGCCCATGATTCACGCCGAACCGGGTGGTGGACCCCTGTTGCGACCACCCGGTTTGGCTTAGCCTTCCGCCGGGGGACCAAAAGTCTCCGAGCCGTGCGCGGAAGGGGGCGCCGATGACCAGCACAGCACCGGCCGCCCGCCGTACCGACGTTCGACCGGCTGACGGGAGAGGTCGATGACCTCCGGCCCGGCCGGCGACCCGTTCGACCGGCTCGGGGCGCACGGCATGCCTGCCCGGCTGCGCGTGCTGACCCTCGCGGTCACGGTGACCGCGCTGGTTGCCGCCGTGGTCGGGTTGACTCTTCCGTCCGGCCTGCCGGCCGATGACCCGCTGGGTGGTCCGGCCCGCTTCGGTATCGCCGTCGGCGTCCTGGCCGTGGCCCAACTGGCCCGGCTCCGGTTCCGCGGCGCGGCCGGCATGGTCAGCATCACCTGGGGTGAGGCCGCCCTGATCGTCTGCCTCTACCTCGCCCCGGCCGGCTGGCTGCCGTCGGCCACGCTCCTCGGTACCGGGCTGGCCTGGACCGGGCTGTCCCTGCACAGTGACCGCCGCCCGCCGCTGGAGATCGTCCGGATCGCCGCGTCGCTGGCCGCCGCGTCGGCGCTGGCCGTGACCGTGACCACCGCCCTCGGGCATCCCCTGCTCACCCCGCCGAACCCGATGCTGGCGCTGGCCGTGGTCGCGGGGTCGGTGACGTACCTGATGGTGACGGCCTGGCTCGGTGGGGTCGCCCTGAGCCTGCGGCACGGGCTGCCGGTCGGGCCGCCGCTGCTGGCCGCGCTGCGGGGCAAGCTGCTGATGTTCGTCGGCAACGTGGCGGTCGGTCTGGTGGTGATCGCGCTGCTGGAGTTGGACCCGCGCTGGTTGCTGCTGCTCCCACCGCTGCTCTGGCTGCTGCAACAGACGTACCGCTACCGCCTGCGGGCGGACCAGGAACGCCGGACGTGGCGTGCCTTCGCCGAGGCGACCGCGGCCCTCAACCAGCTCGACGAGCGGGGCGTGGCCAGCGCGGCGGTGACCGGCGCGCTGACGCTGTTCAACGCCGAGCTGGTCGATGTCGACGTGGCCCGGCCGGACGGCAGGTGGCGCCGCTACCGGGGGGACGCCGGGGGTCAGTTGCTCGACCGGGAGGTCGGCCCGCCCGAGCGGTCCGAGCCCGACGAGTACGAGCTGGTCCGTCCCCTGTCGGTGGGTGCCGCGCCGGTCGGTCAGCTACGGGTCCGGTTCCCCCGCTCCGCTCCACCGTCGACCCGGGAACGCGACGCGGTGGCCGCGTTCGGGGATGCGCTCGCCGCCGCCCTGCACGACGCGGCGACCCACCGGGAGCTGCGGCTGGTCACCGCCCGATCGTCATACGAGGCGGTGCACGACCCGCTCACCGGGCTGGCGAACCGCGCGGCGATGCTCGGCAAGGGCGACCAGTCGCTGCGGCAGCTCGCACACGACCACCCGGTGGCGCTGCTGCTGCTGGACATCAACCAGTTCAAGGAAGTCAACGACACCCTTGGGCATGCGGCCGGCGACCAGTTGCTGCGGCTGACCGCCAACCGGCTCAGCGCGCTGACCCGCCCCGGTGACCTGCTCGGCCGGCTCGGAGGCGACGAGTTCGCGCTGCTGGTCACCTCGGTCCCCGTGCTCGGTGACCGGGCCGCGCCGATGGCACACGCGCTGCGTCAGGCCCGCGAGATCGCCGAGCGGCTGGCCGCGCCGACCGAGGTGGCCGGGGTACGGATGTCCATCGAGGTCTCCGTCGGCGTGGTCGTCGCCGACGCCGGCACCGCCGACCTGACCGAGCTGCTGCGCCGCGCGGACATCGCGATGTACCAGGCCAAGGAGGGCGGCGGCAGCGTTGCCGCGTACGACAGCACCCGGGACGCGGCCAGCACCGACCAGTTGGCCCTGCTGGCGGAGCTGCGCGAGGCGTTGAAGGTCGACGACCAGTTGGTGCTGGCGTTGCAGCCGGCGGTCGACCTGGCCACCGGCGCGCCCACCGGCGTGGAGGCGCTGATCCGCTGGCAGCACCCCCGGCGGGGCTGGCTCAACCCGGCCGACTTCATCCGCCCCGTGGAGAACAGCGAGCAGCTCGGCACCTTCACCCGCTATGTGCTCGACAAGGCGCTCGGCGTGGCTGCGAGCTGGGCCCGCGAGGGGCTGGACGTCCCGATCTCGGTCAACCTGTCCGCGCGTAGCCTGCTCGATCCCCGCCTGCCGGCGGAGATCGCCGACGCGCTGCGCCGACACCAGGTGCCACCCCACCGGCTGGTCCTGGAGATCACCGAGACGGTGGTGATGAGCGAGCTGGAGATCATCGACGAGGTGCTCGCCAAGCTCCGATCGATGGGCGTGCAGCTCGCGGTCGACGACTTCGGCACCGGCTTCTCCTCGTTGACCTTCCTCACCCGGATCGCGGTGGACGAGTTGAAGGTGGACCGCTCCTTCGTGATCCGGATGGCCGACTCGCCGGAGGCCGCGGCGATCGTCCGGACCACCGTCGGGCTCGCCCACGAGTTGGGGCTGCGGGTGGTCGCCGAGGGCGTGGAGACGGCCGAGCAACGGCTGGCCCTGGCCGAGCTGGGCTGTACGTCCGCGCAGGGCTACCACTTCTTCAAGCCCATGCCGGCGGACAAGATCGGCGCGGTGCTGGGTTCGCTGCGCGACTCGGCCGACTCGAACGTCTTCCGCCTGCGCGCCGACGGCGCATCCTGACCGCCCGGCGCGTCCCGGCCGGGGTGGTTATGGTCGTCGGGTGAATCGACTCGCCGACGCCACCTCCCCGTACCTGCTCCAGCACGCCGACAATCCGGTCGACTGGTGGCCCTGGTGCGACGAGGCGTTCGCCGAGGCGAAACGGCGTGACGTGCCGGTGCTCATCTCGGTTGGCTACGCGGCCTGCCACTGGTGTCACGTCATGGCGCACGAGTCGTTCGAGAACGAGCAGGTCGGCAAGCTGATGAACGACAACTTCGTGTCGATCAAGGTGGACCGCGAGGAGCGTCCCGACGTCGACGCCGTCTACATGACCGCCACCCAGGCGATGACCGGTCAGGGCGGTTGGCCGATGACGGTCTTCGCCACCGGAGACGGCACGCCGTTCTTCTGCGGCACCTACTTCCCGCGCGCCAACTTCACCCGCCTGCTCCAGTCGGTCACCACCGCCTGGCGGGATCAGCGCGACGAGGTGCTGCGCCAGGGCGCCGCCGTGGTCGAGGCGATCGGTGGCGCGCAGGCCGTGGGCGGCCCCACCGCGCCGCTGGACGGCCCACTGCTCGACGCCGCGGCCGGCAACCTGGCCGGTGAGTACGACGAGACGAACGGCGGGTTCGGGGGCGCCCCGAAGTTCCCGCCGCACATGAACCTGCTCTTCCTGCTGCGCCACCACCAGCGCACCGGTGACCCGCGCAGCCTGGAGATCGTGCGGCACACCGCCGAGGCGATGGCCCGGGGCGGCATCTACGACCAGCTCGCCGGTGGCTTCGCCAGGTACTCGGTGGACGCGCACTGGACGGTGCCGCACTTCGAGAAGATGCTCTACGACAACGCGCTGCTGCTGCGCGTCTACACGCAGCTCTGGCGGCTGACCGGCGATCCGCTGGCCCGTCGCGTCGCCCGGGACACGGCCCGGTTCCTCGCCGACGAGCTGCACCGGCCGGGGGAGGGGTTCGCGTCCGCGCTGGACGCCGACACCGAGGGCGTCGAGGGCCTCACCTACGCCTGGACGCCCGCGCAGCTCGTCGAGGCGCTCGGCGAGGACGACGGCCGCTTCGCCGCCGACCTGTTCGCGGTCACCGACGACGGCACCTTCGCCCCTCATTCCGCCTCCGCGCCGCAAGGCGGCGCTCCGGACGGAAGGAGAGGCGTCGAACACGGCACGAGCGTGCTCAAGCTCGCGCGGGACGTCGACGATGTCGCGCCCGAGATCCGTACCCGCTGGCAGGGTGTGGTCGGGCAACTGCTCGCGGCCCGCGACACCCGTCCCCAGCCGGCCCGCGACGACAAGGTGGTGGCCGCGTGGAACGGCCTGGCGATCACCGCGATCGTCGAGTTCCTCCAGGTCGCCGCGCTGTTCCTGAAGACGCGGGACGAGGGCGCCAACCTGTTGGAGGGCGTCACCATCGTCGCGGACGGCGCGATGCGTGACGCCGCCGAGCATCTGGCCTCCGTGCACGTGGTCGACGGCCGGCTGCGTCGGGTCTCCCGCGACGGCAGGGTCGGCGAGCCGGCCGGGGTTCTGGAGGACTACGGCTGCGTGGCCGAGGCGTTCTGCGCGCTGCACCAGTTCACCGGCGAGGGACGCTGGCTGACCCTGGCCGGTCAGCTGCTGGACACCGCGCTGGAGCGCTTCGCCGCGCCCGGTGGCGCCTACTACGACACGGCCGACGATGCGGAGCAGTTGGTCGCCCGGCCGGCCGATCCGACCGACAACGCCACCCCGTCGGGACGGTCGGCGCTGGTGGCCGGGCTGGTGGCGTACTCCGCGCTGACCAGGGAGACCCGCTACCGCGAGGCCGCCGAGGCGGCGCTCGCCACCGTGGCACCGATCGTGGGGCGGCACGCCCGCTTCGCCGGGTACGCGGCGACCGTCGGCGAGGCGCTGCTGTCGGGGCCGTACGAGATCGCGGTGGCAACCGACGACCCGGCCGGCGACCCGCTGGTGGCCGCCGCCCACCGGTACGCACCGCCCGGCGCGGTGGTGGTCGCCGGCCTTCCGGACCAGCCCGGTGTGCCGTTGCTCGCCGACCGTCCGCTGGTCGACGGCCGGTCCGCCGCGTACGTCTGCCGGAGTTTTGTCTGCCAGCGGCCGGTCACCACCGTCGATGAGTTGATCGCCGAGCTGGGCTGAGTCGGGCACCCGGTAGGCTGGCCGCGCTATGGATTCCCGTACCGGTCTGCCTGTTGTCGGCATGGTGGGTGGCGGCCAGTTGGCCCGGATGACCCACCAGGCCGCGATCGCCCTCGGCCAGTCACTGCGTGTGCTCGCGAGCACCCCCGACGACGGTGCGGCGCTCGTCGCCGCCGACGTCCAGTACGGCGACCACACCGACCTGGTCGCCCTGCGTACCTTCGCCAAGGGCTGTGACGTGGTCACCTTCGACCACGAGCACGTGCCCAACGAGCACATCCGCACCCTGACGGCCGAAGGGGTGACCCTGTACCCGCCAGCGGACGCGCTGCTGCACGCCCAGGACAAGCAGGTGATGCGGGAGCGTCTGACCGAGCTGGGCGCTCCCAACCCCGCGTGGCGGCCGGTCGGCGAACCCGCCGACCTGGTCGGCTTCGGCGAGCAGGTCGGCGGGCCGGTGGTGCTCAAGGCGGCCCGGGGCGGCTACGACGGCCGGGGCGTCTGGATGGTCGACGACGCCACCGAGGCGACCGAGCTGGCGACCACGCTGCTCGCCGGAGGCACCCGGCTGCTCGTCGAGGAGCGGGTGCCGCTGCGCCGGGAACTCGCCGTGCAGGTGGCCCGTTCGCCGTTCGGGCAGGTGGCCGCGTACCCGGTGGTCGAGACGGTCCAGCGCGACGGCATCAACGTCGAGGTGCTGGCCCCGGCACCCGGCCTGGACGAGGACCTGGCCGTCGCCGCCCAGCAGCTCGCCATCGACCTGGCAACCGCGCTCGGCGTGGTCGGTCTGCTCGCCGTGGAGCTCTTCGAGGTGCGCGACGACGCCGGCCGGCCGGCGATCGTGGTCAACGAGCTGGCGATGCGTCCGCACAACTCGGGGCACTGGACCATCGAGGGTGCCCGGACCTCCCAGTTCGAGCAGCATGTGCGGGCGGTACTGGACTACCCGATGGGCGACACGGCGCTGACGGCACCGGTGGTGGTCTCGGCGAACGTCCTCGGTGGCGAGCCGGGCGGGATCTCGATCGACGAGCGGCTGCACCACCTCTTCGCCGCCGAGCCGGGGGCCAAGGTGCACCTCTACGGCAAGCAGGTACGCCCCGGCCGCAAGATCGGGCACGTCACGGTGCTCGGCGACGATCTGGACGACGTACGGGCCCGGGCGGCGCGGGCCGCGCGCTGGCTCCGCGAGGGGCACGAGTGACCCGGGCGGCCGCGAACCAAGGAGGATTCCGGTGACCACGGTCGGACTGATCATGGGCAGCGACTCGGACTGGCCGACGATGCGGGCTGCCGCAGAGGTGCTGGACGACTTCGAGGTGTCGTACGAGGTGCGGGTCATCTCGGCACACCGGACCCCGGTCGCGATGATCGACTACGGCCGGGACGCCGTCGACCGTGGGCTCAAGGTGATCATCGCCGGTGCGGGTGGCGCCGCCGCGCTGCCGGGCATGGTCGCCTCGGTGACACCGCTGCCGGTGATCGGCGTGCCGGTGCCGTTGAAGCACCTCGACGGCATGGACTCGCTGCTGTCCATCGTGCAGATGCCGGCAGGGATTCCGGTGGCCACCGTGTCGATCGGCAACGCCCGCAACGCCGGCCTGCTGGCCGTCCGGATCCTCGGCGCGTCCGACGAGACGCTGCGGACCCGCATGGCGAAGTACCAGCAGGACCTGGAGCAGCTCATCAAGACCAAGGACGCAGCCCTCCAAGCCACCCTGCCCTAACCCGCACCCCGCGCCCTCCCGCCCCCGCGATCTTGCACTTTCGGTGGTCGCTAAGCGGCATTTGTCCACCTATGCGGCGACAGAAAGTGCAAGATCGCGGGAGACCCGGACCGCGCGGACCCGGCACGCTCACCGTGCCCACCGACCCGCACCGCCGTGACCCTCCGATTTATCTCATGCCGCGTAGGGCGGTCTGGAGGCGTTCCTGAGCTCGGCGGCGGCGTTCGTTGCTGGCACCGAGGACGAGCAGCAGGATGCCCACGGGGATCAGCGCCAGCCACGGGCCGAGGCTGACCAGTGCGTGGATCGCGGCGATCGCGGTGACCGACGCGCCGACGATCACCGGGGCCTGTTGCCGGCTGGACGAGCCGAAGATCAGCACCGCCACCGCACCGAGCAGCAACAGCATCTGCCGCAGTGTGCTGGATTCGGTGGCCAGCACGATCGCCAGCGTCGGCACGAACGCGGCGACCAGCGCCGGCCCGTACGCCACCCAACTGCTCAGATCCGGGCGGTGGCGCAGTTCCAGCACGCCGACCAGCAGGGCCAGCGCGGCGAACGGCAGCGTGTACGCCTCGGGCAGCGCCACGTCGGCGACGCGCATCAGGATCCACCAGGCGGTGATCTCGCAGAACACCACCGCCCAGAAGAGGATCCGCCGCTCCACGGGCCGTCGGCCGGGTCGGGTCGCCGCCACGCCGAGGACCGCACCCCAGGCCGCCAGCAGGGCGGCGATGTGCCGCGGTGAGTCGAAGGCGAGCGCCAGCGCGATCAGGGCCGCCGCGTACCCGGTCCACTGCACGGTGGCCGCCTCGCGCTGCGCCTCGGGACGGCGCAGTTGGGGCAGGGTCGCCGCGAGGACCTGGAGTATCGCGCCGACGGCGAGCACTCCGAACGCGGACCAGACCGCGGCGAGCCCGGCGATCAGGCCGGCGGTCAGCACGAAGAGCTGCGCCATCAGCGAGGCGAAGAGCCAGCCGAGGATGCGCGCCCGCTGGGTGGTGCCGAACAGGGCCGCCACCGCGCCCACACCCACCGCGCCACCGAGGGTGAACAGGGTCAGTTGCCGGTCGGCCAGGCTGCCGGCCAGGCCGGCGCCACCGGCGGCCAGACCGATGACGAACACCAGCACCCGGGCCAGCCGCAGCGAACGGGCCGGCTCGACGAGCGGCGGTGGCGGGGTCAGGGCGAGACCGAGCATGGAGATGGTGAACACGGACAGCGCGGCGAGGGTGCTCGCCGGCCAGCTGCTGCCCAGCGCGATGGGCGCGATCAGCAGCGTGACGGCGGCGCCGGGGAGCACCACAGGTACGGCTCGGGACCGCCGCCCGCCACTGAACCCGGTGGCGGCCAGGGCCGCTGTCGCCGTGAGCAGCAGCGCGGTCAGCACGTGGGTCGGATTGACCACGTCCGGCGGCGGGGTGAGCAGTTCCGGCGGTGGACCCTGCCAGATCCGATTCAACGTGCGCTGCGGCTCGACCAGGGCGAAGACCAGCGCGGGCGCGATCGAGACGAGGGCCAGGGCGGTCGGCAGGGCGGCGGCTGCGAGCGCGCCGGCGGAGGGGCTGACCCGCCACCGCCGCCGATCCGGGTCGTCCGGTAGCCGGCGCAACGCGCCGTCGAGCAGCATCGCCCAGCGGCGGACCGGCTGGGCGGCGGCGGTGGGCGGCACGGTCGCCGCGCGGATCAGCTCGGCGAGGACACCGAGCAGCGCGGCGGCGGCCGCGTACACCCCGACGGGCAGGCCGGTCGGGATGGCGGCGAGCGCGCTGATGCTCGCACCGCCGACCACGGCCACGCTGACCCAGGGCAGGTACTGCGGCACGTGCCGGCGTACGGCGGCCACGCCGGCCAGGCCGAGGCTGGACGCGGCCAGCGCGGCGGTCAGCACCACCTCTGCCGTGTGCTGGAACTCGACGGCCAACGCCGCCACCGCGCCGGGCAGTGCGAGCAGCGCCGCGCCGGCGGCCGCGCCCCCGATCTGCGCCAGGTGCGGCGGCATGCCCTCGGTCTCCAGGTCGTCGACCTGTCGCGCGGCCAGCACACGCGCCAGCGTGGCCACCACGACTCCGATCAGCGCGATGCTGCCCAGCGCCAGCGCGGTGGTCCACGGGCGGACCAGGCCGGCGCCGGTACCGTGCAGCGCGACCACTCCGGCCACGGTGGCCCGGGACAGCCCGGCCCGACCCTCCACGGTGGCCACCGCCGCCATTCCGAAGACGGTGGCGACCATGGCCCCGACGAGCACCGGTGACCACCAGGGCAGGTCGAAGGCGGCCGGCGCGCCGATGGTGGCGAGCACCACGGCCACGCCGGACGCGTCCCACCGCCAGGGCGGCGGAAGCAGGACGCCGGCGGCGACGGCCAGCAGCAGCAGTGCGATCGGCGCCTGCCAGGTCGCACCTCCGGTCGGCGCCGCAGGCCAGTTGCTCAGGTCGCCGTTCCAGATCGGACCGGGCGTGGCCAGCACACCCACCCCACCGCGCAGCGCCGTCCAACCCGCCAACACTCCGATGAGTACGCCGCCGACGGCGATGCCGAGGATCGGGCCGCGTCGCCAATCCTCGGGCATGGCGCGGGCGGCCACGGCCACGACCAGGAGCAGGCCGGCGGCCACCGCCAGCTGTCCACCCGGGGCGAGGACCGCGGCGATCCGCACCATCGTGGCGATCAGGGCGGTGGTCACCGCCGCGGCGGCCAGGTCGGAGCCGTCCAGGGCGAGGTCGGAACGGCGGCCGGCGTCGATCGAGGGAGCCAGGAAGAGCAGTACCGCGGCGACCAGCAGCAGCGCCCCGACCCAAGCGTCGGCGACCGTCGCACCGGGTGCGCCGAAGGCGGCGGCGGTGACGACGAGCCCGCCCAGCCCGGTGCCCACCGACAGGGGCACCGGGATCCGCCGCTGCGAGACCTGCACCATCGCGGCGTACCCGAGGGTCACGCAGACGGCCAGGAAGCTCGCCGCCAGCACCGGGACGGTCACCTCGCGGAGGCTGGCCGGGGTGGGTGTCTCGTCGACGGGCATGGTGGCGGCCACGAAGGCGGCCACCGCTCCGGGCAGCGCGAAGGCCGCGCCTCCGGCGGCCCAGGCCGTGACCGTGTCGGCTGCGGCCGACGCGATCCGGACCCGGGGTGCCAGGGCGACCAGCGCGCCGGCCGCGAACAGGGTGAGCAGGACCGCGGCCGTGAGCGCGGGCCGGGACAGGCCGGCGCCCGCGCCGAACAGGCCCACCACGGCGGCGCCGACCGCGTGGGCCAGGGCAGCCCGGGTGGTACGCGCGGAGAGGCCGATGACCCCGATGCCGATCGCGGTGACCACCATCGGCCAGGGGGCGGACGCCCACCCGAGGCTGAACGACGCCGGTACGGCGAGCGCCGTCAACGCGGCACCGGCGACCGCGAACTCGCGGCGGATCTCCGGCGGCAGGGCCAGCACCGCGGCGATGGTGAGCAGGAACGCGGCGGCGGCGAGCTGCCACGTGGTCGGGCCGACGGCGGCGGCCAGCTCGGTGGCGTACCGGTCGAGGTCGGCGTCCCAGGCGGGCAGTGCCGCCCGGACAGGGGCCACGCCGGCCCGGAGCGCTCCTCCGGCGACCACCAGCCCGCTGACGGTGAGTGCGACCGCCGAGGCGATCTGCGGACCGCGTCGGGCTGCCTCGGGGACCGCGCGTACGGCCAGCCCGGTCGCCGTGATCACGGCCGCGATCAGCAGTAACGACTGGTCGGGCAGTGCCACCGAGACGATCCGGCCGAACGAGCCGATCACGGCCAGGGTGACGATGCCTGCCGCCACGTCCGGCAGCGGGGGGCGGCGCAGCACCAGCGCGCCGGCCAGTCCGACGACGGCGGCGAGCAGGAGGACCAGCCCGGCACCGGTCGCCGTGGGCACGGTCTCTGCCCGCAGCAGGGCGGTCACCGCGTACGCCAGGGCGACCGCGACGGCTACGGCGTGCAGCGCCCAGGTCAGCTCGCGAAGGCCGGGCACCGGGCGGGCCGGCCGGGTGTCGGCGGTGCCCGGGTCGGCGTCGAGCACCTCGCCGGCCTCTTCCGGGTCGCCCTCCGGCCGGGCCTCGGCGTCGCGCTGCCGGGGTGCTGCCGATCCGCCGGAGGGTGCCGGCAGGTCCGGCGGGACGGGGCGCTCCACCACGACCGGGGAGCGGGCCAGCCAGAGGTCGAGGAGAGCCACCAGGGTCAGCACCAGCGCCCAGCCGGCCGGCCCGGTGATCCGGTCGTACGCGAGCAACGGCAGCGCCGGCTGCGCGGCGACCACCGTCGCGAAGCGAGGTGCGCGCAGGCCCGTCCAGGCGGCGTACCCGACGGACACGGCGGCGGTGGCCGCGAAGATCAATCCGGCGAAGACGGCTCCCGACGAGCCGCCGCCGACCCGGTCCACCGCCCAGAGCGCGTACCCGGCCAGCGGCACGAGCAGCAGACCCACCGCCGAGATCGTCTCCGCGGTGGAGGTGAGCCCGCGCCGCGCCAGCACCGGCGGGGCGAGCAGCATCAGCGCCGTGGCGAGCAGCAGGACACCGAGGCGGGCCAGCGCGTCCATCGAACTGGTCGCCACCGCGGCGAAGACCACCGCGGCCACGGCGAGCAGCAGCGCGCCCAGTCCGAGCGGGATGTTCTGCACCTCCCGGGACGACGCCTCCCGGGGGTGTTCGGGGTCGTCGGCGTCCAGCCAGGAGGCCCGGGGGGGCGGGGGCGGCGGCGGGTCCTCCGGGACGGGCGGCGTGCCCTGGCGGGGAACCCGGGGCGGCGGCGCGCCGGTGGTAACCGTCGGCGGACGGCGACCGGGGCGGCGGCGCAGCACCCGTCGAGGTCGGGTGGCCTGCTTGATCCGCTCCTCACCGGCGTGGGAGAGGATGTCCCGCTGGAACAGCGCGGCCTGCATCTTGGCGGCGATCTGCCGCTGTTCGCTGGCGATGGCGGCGTCGCGCGCCTTCATCTCCGCGATCGAGCGCTCGATGTCCGCCAGATGTTCGACCCACTGGGGCTGGTCGGCCCCGCAGTGCGGGCACTGTACGGCCGGCTTGATCTCCCGGCCGCACGAGGAGCATTGAAAGGTCGCCACGACACCCCTCCACCCGCACTGTGGACTCCCACTGTCGCAGCATGCCCAAAGCTGGCGCGGATTTCGACACTTGTCGGCGGGTCCGTGGCAAAGAACATCACCGGCCGGCCGCGAAAAGCACTTCGCGACCGGCCGATGATGTGGTGGATCGTCAGGGGCGGCCCATGCCCCGGTACTCCCAGCCGGCCTGGGTCCACAGTGCCGAGTCGAGACAGTTGCGCCCGTCGACGACCTTGCGGCCGCCGACCAGCTCGCCCAGGGCGACCGGGTCGGCGTTGCGGAAGTCCGCCCACTCGGTGAGGACGCAGACCAGGTCGGCGCCGGCGACGGCCTCGTTGATGCCGGGCTCGTAGGTCAGCTCGGGCACCGCTCGGCGGGCGTTCTCGGTGCCCTGCGGGTCGTACACGTGGACGTCGGCCCCGGCCTTCTGCAACAGCGCGGCGACGGCGAGCGCCGGGGCGTCGCGGACGTCGTCGGTGTTGGGCTTGAAGGTCGCGCCCAGCACGGCGATCCGCGTGCCGGAGAAGTCCGGGCCGGCCGGCCCGGAGCGGCGGCCGAGCAGGTCCGCCGCGAGCTGGAGCACGCGGGTCCGGCGACGCAGGTTGATCAGGTCGACCTCGTGCAGGAAGCGCAGAGCCTCACCGGCGCCCAGCTCCTGCGCACGGGCCTGGAATGCGCGGATGTCCTTGGGCAGGCAGGCGCCGCCGAAGCCGAGGCCGGCCTGGAGGAAACGGTTGCCGATGCGGGGGTCGTACCCGATGGCCCGAGCGAGCTGGGTGACGTCGCCGCCGCTGGCCTCGCAGACCTCGGCCATGGCGTTGATGAACGAGATCTTGGTGGCCAGGAAGGCGTTCGCCGCAACCTTGACCAGCTCGGCCGTGGCGAAGTCGCTGACCACCAGCGGCACCTCGCGGTCCTCGGTGGCGGCCAGGTCGAAGACGCCCTTGTGCGCGGCGTAGAGCATGCCGTTGGCCCACTCGCTCTTGACGCCGACCACGATCCGGTTGGGCCGCAGCACGTCGTCGACGGCGAAACCCTCCTGGAGGAACTCGGGGCTCCACGCCACCTCGACGCCCAGGTCGCCGGGGGTGTGCTTGCCGACGAGCTGCTCGACCCACTCGGCGGTGCCCACCGGCACGGTGGACTTGCCGACGATCAGCGCCTTGCGGGTCAGGTGCTGCGCGAGGCTGGTGACCGACGCCTCGACGTACGACAGGTCGGCGCCCATCCCGTCGGCCCGCTGGGGGGTGCCGACGCAGATGAAGTGCACGTCACCGAACTCGGCGGTCTCCGCGATGTCGGTCGAGAACCGCAGCCGGCCGGCGGCCAGGTTGCGCTTGAGCAGCTCGTCCAGGCCGGGCTCGTGGATCGGCACCTCGCCGGCGTTCAGCATCGCGATCTTGTCCGCGTCGACGTCGAACCCGAGCACCTCGTAGCCCAGTTCGGCGTAGCAGATGGCGTACGTCGCACCGAGGTAACCGGTCCCCAGGAACGTCACCCGCGGCCGAGGCGCGCCCGAAGGCGGGGTCACCGCGGCGATGGCGGGGGTCGGCTGGATGGTGGGGTAGGGGATCGTCACGCCTGTCTTCTCCGCTCGCACTGGCGGCGCGTCGTCGCGTCGCATTCTGCTGCGGCGCCTGGCCGGGCACCGGAGGGGTGGCTCAACTGTCTGCCTTCCATCATCGCCCAGCGGCGCGGGTGCTCCGTCATGCCCATACCTACGCGCCGGTAACATCACCTGAACTGCAGTCGCTATCCTTCAGTCTGCGCGGTCGGCGGTCAGGGGAGGCCACAGACTGCGCATGATAGCGGTGAAGGGGAGGGGCCGACATGGCCGCAGGGGAGTCGTTCGACGTCTACCGGTTGCCCGAGGAGCACGAGGCGATCCGGGAGGCCGTCCGGGATGTCTGTGCCGCCAAGGTGGCGCCGCACGCCGCCGAGGCCGACGAGACCGGTGAGTTCCCGAAGGCGTCGTACGACGCGCTGCGGGCCGCCGACTTCCACGCGCCGCACATCCCCGAGGAGTACGGCGGGGCGGGCGCGGATGCCCTGGCCACCGCCATCGTGATCGAGGAGGTGGCGCGCGCCTGCGCGTCCTCCTCGCTGATCCCGGCGGTGAACAAGCTCGGCACGATGCCGCTGCTGTTGTCCGGTGACGAGGACATCAAGCGCCGCTACCTGACACCGGTCGCGGCGGGCGACGCCATGTTCTCGTACTGCCTCTCCGAGCCCGAGGCGGGCAGCGACGCGGCGTCCATGACGACCCGAGCGGTACGTGACGGGGATCACTGGGTCCTCAACGGCGTGAAGCGCTGGATCACCAACGCCGGTGTCTCCGAGTTCTACACCGTCTTCGCCGTTACCGACGCCGCTGCCCGCTCCCGGGGCATTTCCGCCTTCGTGGTGGAGAAGTCCGACGCCGGGGTGAGCTTCGGCGCGCCGGAGAAGAAGCTCGGCATCAAGGGCTCGCCGACCCGCGAGGTCTACCTGGACAACGTCCGGATTCCCGCCGACCGGATGATCGGCGCGGAGGGCACCGGCTTCGCCACCGCCATGAAGACCCTGGACCACACCCGGGTCACCATCGCGGCGCAGGCCGTCGGGATCGCGCAGGGCGCGCTCGACTACGCCAAGGGGTACGTCGCCGAGCGCCGCCAGTTCGGCAAGGCGATCGCCGAGTTCCAGGGCATCCAGTTCATGCTCGCCGACATGGGCATGAAGCTGGAGGCGGCCCGGCAGCTCACGTACGCCGCCGCCGGCAAGTCCGAGCGGGGCGACGCCGACCTGACCTACTTCGGCGCGGCGGCCAAGTGCTTCGCCTCCGATGCCGCCATGGAGATCACCACCGACGCGGTGCAACTGCTGGGCGGCTACGGCTACACCCGCGACTACCCGGTCGAGCGGATGATGCGCGACGCCAAGATCACCCAGATCTACGAAGGCACGAACCAGGTGCAGCGGATCGTCATGGCCCGGCAGCTCCTGAAGGGCTGATCGCGGCCTGTTTCCGCAGCTCAGAGCGGGTGTAGCTGAGCTGATCAATGCGATCGCGAAGCGTGACTGACTGGTTACCTTGCGGGATATTTTCGGTCGCCCCAGAACGCTTTCGGTTGGCGTTCTGGGGAAATCCTGGGGAACTCTAACGGCCTATCTGCATGGGTGGATTACATAGTGGACCGTCGTGCCCCACTGAAACGCGGGTTGGTTCATCGAAGGATGTGCTTGAGTTCGATCGATGGGCTGCTTGGTGTGGATCGGAGCGGCGGTCACCTAGAGTGAGAGTGGCGGGCGATGTTCGCCATGTCGGGTCTGATGCGAGGGCTGCCCGCCGAATCGCCGAATCGCCGAATGGGCAGATGTCGTGGCAGGCGTCCCTGCGCGCAGGCGTCGACCTTCGCCGACAGGGAGCGGCAGGCTTCGCCAAAGTGCTGTGATCGACTGAGCGACGCTTGGCGGCGGGGCGGCACGAAAGGCAGGCGGGCGGGGTCGGCGGCGCCGACGACCCTCATAGCTCACCCACGGCGAAGGGGCTGGCGCAGGAGGCAGCGGTGAGCCGAGGTGAACCGCGCGACCGCCTGCACCCACTACTATGCATAGGTGATTGTCTGGGTGTCCTCCTTTCCCCGGTCAGGCAACACCTTCCTTCGGATTGTCCTCAACCGGCTCTACGGCCTAAGGACATCCGTCGTCTATGACGTCGATGGCGTGGCTCAGCGCCTGGGCGCCGATCTGGTCGGCTTCACAGAACGTCCCGCACCAATCGAGGTCATGCGCGAGTCGTGTGAGCTTCACTTCGTGAAGACGCACCGACAGCGCGACGACCAGATCGACGAGATGGACAAGGTTATGTGCCTGGTCAGGGATGGCCGCGATGCGCTTGTCTCGTGGGCTCGCCAAACGAGCGAAACAGATGCCACAAGGTTCGAGACGGAGTTGCGCGCCATGATCACCCAGCGGAGCACGGTCGGAACCGGCAGTTGGGGACGCAACGTACTGAGCTGGCTGCTGCCAGAGGCGCCTCACCGAGTGGCACTGCGGTACGAGGAACTCGTCCTGCGGCCGAGGGCTGCCATCGAACGAGTAATGCAAACGTTGGTACCCCAGCTCGGACCCCTCGCCGACGCCCAGATCCCGTCGTTCGCCGAGCTTAAACAATCCGACGACCGTTTCTTCCGTAGAGGACTAACCAACACCCACCGCGACGAACTGCCCGCAGAGCTTCACCAACTCTTCTGGGCGCAGTCCGACAACGTCGCCGCGATGCAGCTACTCGGTTACGGCACCAAGACGAAGGATTCGCAACGAACGTGAGGGCCCGTCCTTCGCTCAGCGGATGGCCGCCGACGACCGGCAGGCCAAGATTGACGTTGCGGCTGATCGGGAGCGTCGATGCCGAGCAGGTAAGGCCGGTGCGCAGTACCAGGTAGCGCTCCTGGAACGTGGTGAAGGTCTGCGCTGGGCCGTAGAGATGGCCGCAGAGCCGGCGCCTTGCTGATGTGCGACTCGCGGCGACGTGGCATGGCGTTCCAACGATCATAGGGACACAATGCGTAGGTGACGCATCACGGTGAGCGGGTGCCTGATCACCTACTGGTCAGGATTGAGCAGCGGGACGACCCGGTGTCGGTGGTCTCGGAGGACGACGCCCGGAAACGCTCGATCGCCTATCCGACGCTCATGTGGAGCATGCCAATCTTTGGCTTCGCCCAGCAGGTCGATGGCCGATGGCGGATCCTTCGGCTCACCGCCGACGAGCCTCAGCATGCCCGCGACGGCCTCGCGTCCCACTTCCGCAAGCTTCACAGCGAACTGCCAAAGATCGACGAGCACGCAACCGAGCGGGCGGCGTACGAGGCGGCGTACGAGGCGGCGTACGAGCTGCTCGACTGGGAGCCGCTCGATGAGCTCACCGTCAACGGCCTGCACTACCGGATCATTCGCGCCCAACCGTTCATCCGGATGGGCCCGGATGGGCCCGAGCCGCCCCGACCTACCGACCCCGACCCGTACCCACCGGGCAAAGCGGAACGGGTCGCGTCGTCCATCGACGGGTTCGTCATCGACCCGACCGTGGGCACCGGGCTCACCGACGGACTCGTCCGGATGGAAATGATCTCGGGTTACCTGACGTCGGAGGTCGTCTCGGACAATGTGCGCGCAGACTCCCGGCGGGCGCTCACCACCCATCCGAACGTGGTGCTGCTCCCCGTCTGTTACACCATCGGGGGTTACGTCGACGGCGGTTGGCGGCCCCGAACGGCGGCCATGTACCCGACGCCGCAGGCGGCACGGGACGCAGGTTCCTTCTCTATGGGAGACGTCGCGCTTGACGAGAACACCCCGTTCGAGCACGTCATGGCGGCGTACGAACGCGCCCGCGCAGCGCACCAGCCTCCACGTACTGACGACTTCGAGGTGCAGGGCGTGCTGTGCCGGGTGACCCGGGTCGAGATCTTCGTCCGGGTCGGCCCCGACGGTCCGGAAGGGCCACGCCCATCAGACCGGGACTCGTATCCACCGCCCGCTCGGCAGGTCCACGACCTTCGCGAGCAGGGTTTGATGCCCGATCCAGACTGACCCGGCTACAGCCGCGTAAGGCAAGCCGCGAGGCGTTCGCGGCGACTGGCAGCCGCATCTGCCTCACGTCAAGTGGATCTGCCGCACGTGTGCGTACCGAGGAGTCCTGCGATCCATTGCAGGTTCTCGGCGGTCTTGTCGGCGGGCAGCCGGCTGACCTTTGGCCGCGTCGGAGGTTCTCACCGGATGTCGGTCATTCTTTGCCATCGATCTGTCGTTTCCCTGGCGGTGTCGCCAGAACGAATGAGACGCAGGGCCAGCGATCCGCCTCAGCGAAGTTGACGCAACTTGTCAGATCCCGAGCGGTCTTGCCGTCCGAGGATGCTTGCCAGTTCTGCCAGGGTGTCCTCGCCCAGCATGGAGGGGTTGGTCGCCATTGCCTCGAGCAAGCTCTTGACCTGATCGGACGGAAGTTCTGCTAGCGAGTGCGTCAACTCCGCAAGGCCTTCGCCACCGACGATGTTGGCGCTAGTCACGAGCCTCATCTGCTCGTCGCTGTACGCTCGAGCAGCGAGGGCCGCTAGGTACCGAGCCTGCGCCTCTGCACTCGACATATTGGGGCGGCCTTCTTCAGACTCCTCAGTCAGTTTCTGAGACGGCTCGACAGCGGTCCCCTCCATAACAGGGGCCTTCTTCTGCGCCTTGCGCCGCGAGCGACGCTCAAGCATCTTGGCCCGATGGGCATCGATGGCTGGACGAGCCGTTTCCCGCCACCACAGCTCCGCGAAGGGCTTGGCTTTGGCGATCCCACGGTCGATCAAGTGGTAGACCAGGTCATGGATGGCCTGATTGAGTTCTTCCTCTTCCCGAGTTCGGCGGCGCCGTTCGACGGGGACGTAGACCGTCTCAGTGACGACAAGAGGCTCGGGTTCGCATCCGTCGTCGGGGATGAACCGAGCGCTGCCCTTGAGGTTGCCTTCGCTGTCGAAGAGGTTCTGGTGGAGGCCGCCTTCCCTCTTCTGTCCCGGCGTGAGGTCATCGTCGTCCCACTCGTAGTGCCCCTTGATGCGCCCCATGTCGCCGAACTGTAGTTGCTGCGGCCACGGATCCCTGTGAACCCGCCAGCACCCCGGGACCGGGTGGACCTCCGCCGCGCCATCGGCGCCTCATCGACATGCCGACACCGACAAGTGCACCGACAGGCCGATGAGAAACCGAAAGATCTAGTGAGTACCAACATTCATGATCAACTCAAGCGGACACCGCGAGCGGCCATGAACGCGAATGGTTCGGTGGCGTTGGCGCTACCTGGTGGGTTGCTGGTGTGGGTTTCGAAGTGCAGGTGAGGGCCACTGGAGTGGCCGCTGGTGCCGACGACGCCGATCTGTTGTCCGGTGCTGACGGTTTGCCCGACGGCGACGTACGGGCGGTGGAGCATGTGGCAGTAGCGGGTCGCGGTGTCGTCGGCGTGGCGGATCTGGACGTACCATCCTCAGCCTGGCGTGTTGAGTGAGCCGTCGATGTCGCAGTTGGCGCTGCCGCATTTGGCGGTGATGACGATTCCGGCGCTGGCGGCGTAGATCGGTGTTCCCTTGGGTGCGGCGACGTCCACGCCGTCGTGGGTGGGGCGTTCGGGTGTGCGGAAGCCGCTGGTGAAGGTGCCGTTGACGGGCTTGACCCAGGTGCCGGCTCCTGGTGAGCAGGTGAGGCTGCCGTCGGTGAGGGCGTTGACGATGGCGGTGGCGAGGGGTTCGTGTTGGGCGTAGGCGTCGGGGAAGGCGCTGACCTGGACGCGCTGGGCTACGACGGTCAGGGGGAGGGTTTCCCAGCCTGGTATGCCACGCATCTTGGTGAAGAACTTGGTGGCGGAGATGGCCGGGGTCATGAGTTCCTGGACGGTGCCCCATCCGCCTGCTCCGTCGGGCGGGAGCGGTCGTTGTTGAAAGAGTCCGACGCTGTCATGGTCGGCGCCGACGCCGTCGTGGGGGAGGGTCAGGGACCGGGGGACGTTCGCGTTGGCAAGGTTCCTGAGGTGGGACTCCTGCAGGGCGGTGGCGATGCCGATCACGGCGGCTCTGGCGGGCAGCTTCATCTGAACAGACGCGGTGTAAATGCTCTGGGCGTGCGCCAGAGCGGTCGGCGCGAGGTCCTTCAACTCGGCCTGTGCTGTGCTTCCGGGTGCCAGGGCGGGTAGGCAGCCGGTGGTGGAGGCGGCGGGTTCGAGGCTGCCGCTGCCAGTGGCCGCGACGGCGACGCTGAGGGCGAGCGCCAGGGGTACGAGGGGTGCGAGCGTGAGCGGTCTCATCGCCGCCTCGGCGGGGGCGTAGGCATGGGGCACCTCGGACGGACGCAGGTCAGCCTGTATGCGATTGCAAACGGCACGAAGTGTCGCCGAGGATAGCCGAGCGAGGCACTCAGCTGTCAACTATCGCTAACGGGATCAGGTGAGACCGGCGAAGATCAGGCCCGCGACGATGGTGCCGAGGAGCCCGCCGTCGACGACCTGCGCCGTGGTGTGGTCGTGCAGCGCGACGCGGGACCATCCCACTGCCGCCACGACGACGGCCAGGGCGGCGATCGCGAGGGCGGGTAGCTGGCTGGCCAGCATGGTCGTGGCGCCGGCGGCCACGGCGGTGTGCACGCTGATCTTCCAGCGCAGGGTGACGACGGCGAGTGCCGCGAGGGTGGCGAACATGGCCAGGGTGAGGGCGATGACGGCACGGGGTGCGTCGCCGACGGCCATGGCGCCGATGCCGATCCCGACCGAGGTGAGGATGAGGGTCATGACGGTGAGGCGGTGGCTGCGTACGCCGAGATGCCGGTCGGCCCATCGCCCGGCGCTGACGCCCCGCTTGATCAGCAGGACCGGGATGACTGCGGCGAACACCGCGCTGACGATGCCCCATCCGAGGCCCGTCCACCGGCCGGCGGTCCAGCCGGTGATGAAGCTGACGGCGATGATCCAGGTTTTCGGGTCGAGCCAGTCGGTGACCCGGCGGGCAGTGCGGGAATCGGCGGTGAGGGTGGCGGTCATCGGTGCGGCTCCGGTGCGGTGCTTGCGTGGGTCAGGGCATCCCGCACCGCCGTGGTGTCCCAGACGCGGGCGAGGTCAAGCAGCCGGGTGAGCCGTTCGACCGGGTTTGGCGACGTGGGCGGCGGGGTGTAGGGGGCGGCGGGCGTAACCGTGGGCGGCAGGGCCTGGGCGATGCGGAGCAGGCTGGCTTCGGTCGTTGCCGCGAGATGGCTGGTGAGCCCTTGGGTGGCAAGGCGGTCGTGGATGCGGTGGACGAGCTGCCCATCGGTACGGCGGTACAGGTCGTGGATCGTGTCGTGGAGTTCGACGACGTGACGGGAGAGCCGTTCGCGGGGACTGAGCCCGGGTGGATCGAGGCGGTGGTCGGCAGGCACGAGATCGTGCCAGAGCGGGCCGAGTGTCCGTAGATGCCAGCGGGCTCTCAGGTTGGCTCGCGTTCCGGGCGCACCGGCGATGGTGAGCCCGGCCGTGATGAACAGCATGGCCAGGTACTTGATGCCGTCGGAGAGGTCGACGTAGAAGATGTCACCGCGGCTTGGTGGGCCGACGGCGAGACGTGCGCCGAAGTAGGCGGCCCGATAGAGGGCGTACCCGGTGCCGATGCTGCATCCGACGACGAGCACCAGTTGACCGGCGCGTACGACGCGGTGTCGGCTGGCCCGGTGGGCGCGGCGGAACAGCCGGGCGGACAGGGTTATCGCGACGCCGAGGTACACCGTCCAGCTCAGGATGTACGCGGTGGCGATGGGTTTGCCGGCCGCCTGGTCAGCGAAGTCCTCGGAATCGACGCGGGGCATCGTCCAGAACAGGCAGGTCATGATGACGACGGTGACCGCCAGGCCGGCCAGGGAAACGCGACGCCGGACATGGGTGGCCATGCCCAGGACGGCAAGGTCGAACAGGGCCGCCACCGCCACGAGTCCGGCGACGTGTTTCACCAGGACGCCCGCGCCGTGTACGCCAGCGAGCTGGTCGATTGCGTGCGCGATCGGCTCGACGCGGACCGTCATCGACACGGCCAGCCCGGTGATGGCCGCCCACACCGCACGGTGAGCGGGCCCGCTGTGTAGGGCGTGTACCCGAGCGACTGACACGATCCACAACGCGGCCACCACGACGAGTTCGGCGGCGGAGGGTTCAGACATCGTCGAGCGCGAGGGCGGATGCCACCTGAGACAGCCCGGCGGGCGCGCCAGGCGCGGCACGGCCGGCACGGTCGATGATGACGGTGGCCATCATCTCGGCTTCGCGCTCCTGGTCGCTGGTGAAGTCGTGTCGGCCGAGCATGGCGCGTACGACGGTCATGTCGAGGTCCGGCAGCAGAATCTCGCCGAGGTCGACGTCGGATGCCTCGTGGCCCCACAGCATGTGGCCGACCTCGTGCGCCGTGATGTGGTCCTGCTCCCACGAGCTGCGGGTGGGGTCCACGAAGATCAGGTCCTGGGTGGCGGTGTGCACCCACAGCCCGGAGTGCTGGCCCGACCGCGAGGGCGCGGGAAGGTCGCGCAGGGTCACGGGCCGTCGTCGGTGCCGGGCGATGGCGGCGGCGAGAGCGTGCCGGTCAAAGGGGGACGGGACCACGATGCCGTTGTCATCGAGTAGCTGCTCGCACCGCCGCCGCAGATCGCGTAGGTGTGCCTGACTCTCGGGTCCGGCGGCCCGTGGTCGGCGCATTGCCTCTCCCATCGACTGGCGAGCCGGGGCACAGGGCAATCCGGCTGTGGGGCGATGAGTCAGGCTAGTGGCCTGCCGTGGTGCGGCGTCAAGCCGAAGTCCCAGGTCAGAGGCATTTCACACTTGGTTGGGTGGGAGCGTCCCATCGCTGTCGACCTCCGACAGACCCTCAATGCGGCGGGCGTACCGTAGCTGCGCCTTGATCGGCTCGAGGGCCTCGGCCGACAGCCCGGTGGCGAGCCGGGCGAGTTCCCGCACCCCGTCGTCGCGCAGCTCGGTGACGATCTCCAGTTGCGCGTCAACACGTTCCGCGACGATGTCATCGCTGAAGTAGGTCACCGGGACGCCGAACAGCTGGGAAACCCAGGCGAGCTTGTCCAGGCTCGGGGTTTTGCGCTGGCCGGTGCGGATCTGTTGGAGGTAGACCGGAGAGATCACCGCTTCGCCACCGGCCAGTTCGGCGATCTTCGCCGCCGCCTCGCGGTAGCTGTAAGGGCGGCCCAGCGTCGCGGGGTAGACCGTGCGGAACAGGTGATCCAGGCGTGCGGCGACGCGGTGGGTCCTGTCGTCGGTCGTCATCCCGGCATTGGCCTTCCTGTACGCGCGTCGGTCAAGCCTGCAATGACAGCAATCGCAGACGCAAGTTGCCACATGACCTTTGTCACCCAGTCGGGTCTACCCCTGCGGACGGCGGGCTGCTTAAAGTCTGATCCTGCTGTACGCGATTGCTAACACCCCTGGTCAGCTCGCGGCGGCGTGTCCCTCCGCTCTGCAAGGAGTTCCTCATGCACACCCTTTCCTCGGCCCTGTCCGTGCTCGCCGACGTGCCCAACCCGGCTCCGGCTGACCCGACGGGTGGCAGCAACGGCATCTCGCTGCTGCTGTCGTACGTCAAGTGGGGTGCACTGATCGGGTGCGCCATCGCCGCCCTCGCCTCGGGCGGCCTGATGGCCGTCGGGAAGCTCTCCAACCGGCCCGGCACCGCTGAGATGGGCAAGAGCGCCTTCATCTGGTCGCTCGGAGGGGTGATCGTCACCGCCATGGCGATCCCCCTGGTCAACACCGTCTTCGGCGCAGCGAACTGAGCCGAGCCGTGAACGCCTTCATTGATCCGGGACCGCGCCGCGCCCGGTGGGTCGTCATCGCCTGCGGAGCACTCGCGGCCCTGGTCGCGGCCACCGGACTGATCGTCTGGGTGCTGAAACCCCATCCCGGTGACGCCAAAACGGCGACGCCGGGCGCGTTGGCGCCCACGGCCACCGGATCCTCAACGTCAGTTCCGAGCGGGCCGGTTCAGCTGGGCGCCGGTAGCCAGATGGTGCAGGGCATCGCGGTGGGGCACCCGCACTCACCAGCGGGTGCGGTGACGGCCGGCACGGAATACCTCACGCAGGTGCTGTCGAACCTGGATCCGGATCGCGCGCGGACGATCGCCACCGTGATCGCCGACCCCTCGTTCGCCGACGCCAGCGACTACCTCGCCGAGGGGGCGGTGAACCTGCGGCGAACCCTCGGCGTGTCCACGATCGGGCCGGTGCCGCTGGGCGCGTCGCTCACCTTCGGACCGGCCGCCTACCAGCTTCGCGACGCCACACCGGACACGACGACCGTGCTGGTCCTCGGCTACCTGTCCACCACCGCGCCCGGCCGGCAGGTCGCCTCCACCATCGGCGTGTACCCGATCCGGCTGCACTGGGCCG
Organism: Micromonospora sp. NPDC049102; assembly: GCF_043197485.1. Taxonomy (NCBI): domain Bacteria; kingdom Bacillati; phylum Actinomycetota; class Actinomycetes; order Micromonosporales; family Micromonosporaceae; genus Micromonospora; species Micromonospora sp. NPDC049102. Next base: position 185,879 of record NZ_JBICTE010000005.1, read on the forward strand.
CCACCGACTGGAAGGTCCTCCCGCCGGACCCGGCGGACGCCACCGACTACACCAGCCTTGCGGCTCAGCCCGGCAGTGTCGAGGCCGCCGCCCGAGGTTGGCAGGAAATCACCTCGTGAACGCCGCAGCCTGCGACCCGCTCAACGGCCAGATCAGCGGCTGCACCCCGGGCGGCATCATCGACGGCGCTGCGGCCAACGCCTGGGAGTCAGTCTGCCGCTCGTTCGCCGACGCCGCGACATCGCTGCTGAAGACCTTCGCCGATGCGTTCGTCGCGTTTCCCAACCTCGACCTGATGAGCATCGACCAGCCACTGGCGATCTCGCGGTGGCTGGCGATGGGCATTGCCGCCCTACTACTGCTCCTCCAGGTCGTCCGGACCGTCGCCACCCGCGACGGCTCCCCGCTGGCACAGGGACTCGTCGGCGCGGGTAAGGCGGTGCTGGCGTTCCTCGTCACGATGGTCGTCGCCAACGCCGCCCTGATCGCCGCCGACGAAGTCAGCCGCGGCATCATCAACCGATCCCTGGGCGGCAACGAGGGCCTCAAGGCCAAACTCACCGTCCTGTTCCAGATGGGCTCGGTCACCGGCTCCTCGGGGTCGCTGATGCTCATCCTCGCGCTGGTCGGCATCGCGCTCACGCTGGTGCTGTGGTTTGAGCTGCTACTGCGCAACGCCGCGATCGCGGTATTGCTGGCCACCTCGCCCATCGCCGCCGTCGGCAACATGTCGGAGACGACGCAGAGTTGGTGGTCGAAGCTCTGCGGCGCCACCATCCAGCTGATCATCCTCAAGCCGGTGATCGCGCTGGTCTTCGCGATCGGGTTCGGCGTTCTCGGAGACCCGACCGACCCCACTCGGGCCAAGGACGTGACCACCCTGCTGACCGGCATGTTGGTGCTGCTCATGGCCGTCGTCGCGTGGCCGGTCATCGCCCGCTTCTTCACCTTCGCCACCGTGCAGGCCGCCGCCGGTGGCGGGCTCGCCGGGATGCTGGGCTTCGCCGCTGGTAGGGCGAACGCCAGCGGCCCGCCGAGCGGGGTGAACCCGGCTCAGTTCAGCCAGGCCAGTGAGGCACGCACCCTCGCCTCGGCTGCCGGCAAGAGCGGCGCCGCTGGCAGCGCGGCAGGTGGTAGCGCCGGCGCGGCGGGAGGCGCGACCGCGGCACTCGGGGCGGTCGCCGCGCCGATCGCGGTCGCCGCCGCCGGCGTCGACCTGGCCCAGCGGGCGGTCAACTCCCTGGCCGGGCGGATGGAACAAACCGCCGGGCACGCTGGCGTACACGGTGCGAACCCGCATGCCCGCCCGGCGGGCTACTCCCGGTACGCCGGAAGCTGGACTGGCGCCCTCACCGGCACCGCTGGCCGCTCCGCCGCATCAACCGGCCCCACCGGAAGCTCTACCGCAACGGCTGAAGCGAACCCTCGAATCCCGGCCTCCTCCGGTGACATGACCGGACCCGCTCCGACGTCTGCGCCGAGTCGAGCGGCCGAAGCCGTTCCACCGCCGCTCCACACGCCTCCACCGGCCCCGGAGACCAACGAGACGCCAAGACTCTCGGCCAGCGCCGCGAGTTCGGCCGCGCCTCCGACCCAACCAAGGGGGGCGGGCGTACCCGATCCAGCGCCGCCAGCCCCGCATGACCCTCCATCCGCTAACCCAACCGAGGAGGCCGACCGGTGAGCACCCCCACCGCCGAGCACCGCACCCGCAGCTACTTCGGATGGCAGCACGAGAAGGTCGCATTCCTGTTCGGGATGACCCTGCAACGGGTCACGATGCTCGCCGGCGCCGTCCTGGCGGGGATCTGGCCGCTCGCCGCCGCCCGACCCGCCGCCGGTGCGGTGCTCTGGCCGCTCGCCGTCGTGTTGGCGACGTTGGCGTTCCTGCGCGTCGGAGGCCGCACCACCGACGAGTGGGTGCTGGCGTTCACCTCCTATCACTGGGGCCGCTCCCGCACCCGGCACCGCTTCCTCTCCGCCGCGTTCGCTCCTGCCCCGGCCGACGTGACGGCCGCGAAACCGATGGACCTGCCCGGAGTTCTGGCGCCGCTGACGATTCTGGAGGCGCAGGGTCCGTCGGGGCAGCCGCTCGCGGTGGCGTACCACCGTCTGGACCGCACCTACACCGCGGTCGCGCGAGTCCGGTACTCCGGAATCAGCCTGGTCGACTCCGCCCGCCGGGACCAACGCGTCGCCGGCTGGGGCGCGCTGCTGGCCGGGCTGTGCACAGAGGGGAACCCGATCGTGCGGGTGCAGGCGCTGCAGCGCATCGTCCCAGAGTCCGGAGCGGCGCTGCGCCGCTGGCACGTCGACCACGTCGCCGCCACCGCGCCGACTGAGGCCGTCGCGGTCACCAGCGATCTGCTCACCGCCGCCGCCCTGTCCAGCAGCGGCCGGGAGGCGTACCTGGCGTTCACGATGGACCACCGCCGCGCGGCCGGGGCGATCAAGAGCGCCGGTGGGGGCAGCGTCGCCGCCGCGGACATCCTCACCCGGCACCTGCGAGCCCTGTCCGCGTCGATCGCCGGCGCGGACCTGCAGATCGAGTCCTGGCTAGGCCCCCGCGACCTCGCCGAGGTCATCCGCACCGCCTACGACCCGCACGCCGGCCGGCACCTCGCCGAACGCCGCGCCAACGCCACCACCCCGGGTGCCGACGGTCTGCCCGCCGGCGTCGACCCGGCCGTCGCAGGCCCCGCCGCCGCGCTCAGCTCCCCGGGCAGCTACGCCCACGACGGCGCCCACTCCGTCACGTACTGGATCCACGACTGGCCCCGCAACCAGGTCTACTCCACCGTCCTCGCCCCGCTCCTCGGCGACGGCGTGCACCGACGGGCGTACTCCATGCACATCGAACCGCTCGGGCCGCGCGAGGCGTCCCGCAAGGTGATGGGGGAGCGGACCCGCCGCTCCGTCGCCGTGGGGATGCGGCACCGCACCCAGCAGATCGTGCCCGAGCACGAGCGGCAGGCCCTGGCGCGCGCCGAGGCGCAGGACGCCGAACTCGCCGCCGGCCACGGCCTGGTCCGCTTCACCGGCTACGTCACCGTGACCGTCACCGACCCGGCCCAGACCGAGGACGCCTGCGCGGCACTGGAGGCCGACGCCGCCGCAGCCCGCATCGAGCTGCGCCGCATGTGGTACGCCCACGACACCGGCTTCGTGATGGGCGCCCTCCCGCTCGGCTTCGGCCTGCCCCGGAAGCGGTGGTGAGCCCGATGCTGCGGCGTACCCGACGCAACAACCTGCCGGTCGCCGACCTGAGCGACCTCCTCGGCGACCTCCCGACCCCGACCACGCCTGCCGCTGCTCCCTCGAAGCCGGGGCGGGCCCGACCGGAGCCGACGCCGCCGCGGCGCGGATGGCCGCGACCGTTCGCCGGGCAGGCAGCCCGCGCCCCGCAGATCCCCGTCTTCCGGGCCTCCACCGGCCAGATGCAGGGCCTCTACCCGTGGCTGTACGGGCAGACGATGCCCCCAGCTGGCACCTACATCGGTATCGACACCCAGTCCGGAGGCAGCTTCTCCTGCCACCCCATCGAGTGGCTACGCCTGCAACTGATCACCAACCCGAACTTCCTCATCACCGGCGTACCCGGCTCCGGGAAGTCCGCCACCATCAAACTGCTCTGCTACCGGCTGATGGCCTACGGCGTGCGCGCCTTCGTCCTCGGTGACATCAAGAACGAGTACGCCACCCTTGCCCGCCACCTCGGCGTCGAGCCCCTCGAACTCGGGCCGGGCCTCGGCAACCGACTCAACCCCCTCGACAGCGGACCTCTCGGCCGCAACCTTCCCGGCGACACGGAGAAGCTCCGCGAGCGGCTGGACGAGATCCACCGCAGGCGCATCACTCTGCTCTCCTCGCTGCTGGTGATGCGCCTTGGTCGGGCACTGTCCCCGACCGAGGAAGCGGCCCTGTCCCTGGCCATCAAGCACGCCTCCGGCGAGGCCACCGGCGACAGCGACCTCACCGACCCGACCATCCCCGCTGTCTGGGCGCTGCTGCGCGACCCGCTGCCGGACATGGCCTCCGAACTGCGGGTCCGTGGCGACGACATCGGGGAACTACGGGAGATGATCCGCCCGACGGCCGACGCCCTCGGCAACATGGTCCAGGGGTCGTTGAGCGGCCTGTTCGACGGGCCGACGACCATCCGCCTCGACTTCGACGCCCCCATCCAGACCGTCGACCTGTCCCGCATCGACGGCCGCGGCGACGAGACCGTCGCCATGACCCTGGCCTGCGTCTCCTCCTGGGGGCAGGCCGCCATCGACGAACCCGGCGGGCCCGTCCGCATGGTCATCCGTGACGAACTCTGGCGGGCCATGCGCGTCCCCGCCATGATCCGCAAGGTCGACTCCGACCTGCGGCTGTCCCGCGCCCAAGGAACGATCCAGGTGCTCAGCACCCACCGGCTCGCCGACTTCGAAGCCGTCGGCCCGGCCGGCAGCGAAGAGGTCACCATCGCCAGCAACCTCATCGCCTCCTGCGACGTGCGGGTCTGCCTGCGCCAGGACACCGCGCCGCTGGCCATGACCAAGGACCAGATCGGGCTCACCGACACCGAGTGCGCCCACATCGCCTCCTGGTCCGGCGAGCACGTCGGCCGGGCGCTGTGGAAGATCGGCCGGCAGCCCAGCCAGATCGTGCAGACCATCCTCACCCCGCAGGAACGCCAGCTGTTCTACACCAACGAACGAATGGCGGTGTAGATGAGCGGCAACACCACGCGGCTCGGTGGGAGTCTCACCAGCGGCTCTGACTGGGTGGTGGGTGCCATCGTCGCGGTGGCCGCTGGCAGCATGCTCGGCATCTGGCTGACCGGCCAGGTCGCCGGGCTGCTGGCGCTGCACTGGCCGGCTACCTCCCCAGCCGACGCGTACGGCATCGCTCTCGCCCTGCCCCGGCACCTCAGCGACCCTCGACTGGCCTGGCCACCACGCGACCAGGGCCAGCTGCCAGGTCCGATCCGTTTCTACACCGCCGCCGTGCTCGTCACCGGCACCCTCTCCACAGCGGGAGCGGTGCTGTGGCAGCGGTGGGGCAACGGACGCCAGGCCCGGGGGATGGCATCGCGGCAGCAGCTGCGGCGCACCCTCTCCGCCGAGGCCGTCCTGCGGTCGGCCCCGCGCCTGCGGCCCGGACTGGCTGATAAGCCGAAGCTGGCGGACGTCGCGGTGCCGTTGGGCGACGCCGGATCGATGCGCCTGCACGCAGGGCTCGAATCCTCCGTGCTCCTGGTCGCACCGCCCCGGCAGGGCAAGACCAGCCAGGTCATCATCCCGTGGCTGCGCGGTTTCCCCGGCGCCGCAGTCGTCACCTCCGTACGTCCCGACGTCCTGGAGAACACCGCCACGCTTCGGGCCGGAACGGCGTGGGTGATGGAGCTGACCGGCGACCTCACCTGGCCGCACCGCATCGCCTGGAGCCCCATCGCCGGCTGCGACCGATACGACATCGCCCGCAAGCGGGCCGGCGTGATGATCCAGGTCGGAAAGCAGGAGAACACCGACACCACCAACGCCGGGTTCTTCGGCATGACCGCCACCAACCTGACGGCCGCCTGGCTGCACACCGCCGCCCTCACCGGCCGGACCATGACAGACATCCTGGCCTGGTCAACCGACGACACCAACGACCAGCCCGTGAAGCTCCTCCGCGACGCCTACGGCGCCCGCGACGGAGTCCTGAAAATGCTCGACGGGTTCTACCGCCAACCGCACACCACCCGGTCCAACCTGTGGGCCACCGTCCAGACCGGCACCAGTTGCCTCTTCGGCGAAGCCGCCCACCACGTCTTCGCCGGGACGGTCAACGAATCCTTCGACATCGAGGCGTTCCTGCGCTCCGGCACCGACACCGTGTACCTGCTCGTTGACGAACAACAGGCCGAAGCCCTCGCTCCACTCGTCACCGCCTTCGTCGACGAGATCACCACCACCGCGAAACGCCTCGCACTGCGCGCCCCCACCGGCCGGCTGGACCCGCCCCTGGGTCTGATCCTCGACGAGGTCACCAACGTCGTCCCGCTTCCGGACCTACCGCAGCTGATGTCCTACGCCGCCGGCAGCGGCATCTTCGTCACCGCCGTCCTGCAGAACCTCGCCGCCGCCGAACAACGCTGGCGGGCCGTGGGCCGCCGAATGCTCTGGGCCAACTCCACCATCAAGATCGCCCTCGGCGGCCTCGCCGGCGACGACCTCGACGACTTCTCCCAACTCGCCGGCACCTACCGCGAAACCCTCCTCGTCCCGCAACGCAACGACCGCGGCGTCACCGTCCAGACCACCGTCACCGACCGCAAAACCATGTCCCCCGAAGCGATCCGCACCCTCAACGAGCAGCGCCGGGAGGCACTGGTCATCCATGCCACCACCCCGGCCGTCCTCACCCGCATGGCCCGGCACTACGAAAGCCGACACGCCAAGGAGTACGCGGACGCGGTCCGCCACGCCCGCACCCTGATGGGCCACACCCCGGAGACCCCGCGATGACCATCGACCCACCGGCCGCTGCGGCATCAGACGCTCCTGTACGGCCGATCCGAGAGTGGCACGCCCTCACTACCGAAGAGCAGAGCGCCGAGTGGACGGCACTGGTCGGTTGGGTCACCTGGATCCACGACCTCTACGAACTCTCCCGAGAAGAGCGACTGCCGCTGTGCTGGCCACAGCACCCCGGCCTCGTCGAAGAACTCCGCAGCCTCAAGTTCTGGCGCGACGTCACCTACACCAGCCGCGACAGCGGCGGCGCCCATTCCCCCCGCTCCTGGCACGGAGAACTGCGCCAAACCCTCGCCGCCGCAGGTAACTTCTGGGCACCGACCTGCCGGGCGGGTCACACCAGCGCCGCTCTACTGAGCGAGGCGCACCCCGACCTCGCCCAACGCTGGCACGCCCACGGGCCGCCGCTGATGGCCTCCAGCCCCGCCCCCGGCCCGGCCAGCAGCCTGCCCGACACGATCGCCGACGCGGAGATGACCACGGCCCTTGACCAAGGCGAGGCCCGGCCACACAGCCGCAGCATGCCCTACTACGCCCACCTCGCCGGCGCGTGGTGGACCCGCAGCAGCGACGGCGCGACGTGGCTTCGGTGTACCGACCCCAACCACCACGCACACCTCGACGACACCAGCGCCCGCATGCGCGCCGCCGACACCATCCGCGACCAGCTCACAAAGCAGTAAGGACCCGCCATGAGTGACCTGATCATGCGCGCGGAGCAGGGCGTTCTCGGTGCCCTCCTCGCCGATCCGAACCAGCCCCTCATCACCGACAACCTCATCAGCGACGACTTCAGCCACCCCGCCCACCGAGCCATCTACAGCGCCATCCTGGACACCCCCGCCACCGGCGACGACCCCGGACTGATCGTTGCCGCTGTCGTCACGATCGTCGACCGGCCCGACGTAGACACCAACCTGCTCAACGCCCTCGCCGCCGCCGCCCCGGATGACCAGCGTGTTCGGGCCTACAGCCAGATCGTCATCCAAGCCGCCTTCGACCGCGACACCATCGACTTCGCCGAGCCCTACCTCGCCGCCGCGACGCAGACCACCGATCCGGTCGCCCGGGACGCACTCGCCCGCCTCGGCCAGGCCCTCACCGTCCAAGCGGAAGTCTTCGCCCCCGCCAGCACGATCGATCCGGACCGGGGCCTTTCCATACCCGCAGTCGTGGCTCTGGCCGCCGTCGACCTGCATCCCGAAGACGCGGTCATCGCCGATCTTCTGCAGCATCCCGAGCAAGCCCGCGACGTTGCCGCCTGGCTGACCTCCGACGTCTTCACGACCGACGAACGGCGCCTCACCTACGAACTCGCGGTCTCGATCGCCTACGACCACGACCCCATCGACGCGGTCATCCTCGCCTGGAACGTCGAACGCGCACGGGAGATCCAATCACTCTGGGGCCCACACCAGCAGCGTCCAGAGACCCTGGACCACTACACCCACCTCGCCCGCCTGGAGGTCACCGCCGTCGCAGTCGGGACCGCCGTCACCATCGGTCACTACCTTGTCTCCGAACACGTCACGGTCACGCTCACCCACAGTGCCAGCGCAGCCGAGGCCGCCGCTACCGCCCGCTCCGCGGAAGTCGAAGGCCCAGTTGCCGGGCTGGAACCGCCACACGAATCCAGCCCAACCCTCGACGCCCCTCGTATCGAGCTGTGAAGGGAGTGCCAGCCATGAACACGAACCCCGAACCCGCGACCACCACCAGCGCCGGCGCCCCGCCCCGCACACCGCGCACCATCAGCCACGACGAGATGCGCCATCACGAAGAGCAACAGCGGGCCACCCGCCTCTCCCCGCGAGACCGACACCACATGTTCGTCCACCACGACGGCGCCTGGTGGATTGGCGACCACGACGGCTACGTCGAGATCACCAGCGAGGAGCAGACCCTCAGGCTCGACCGGTGGCACGAGCGGCTCAACAACGGCGCGCTCTGGGCTTGAAAAATTGGACGGGACCCGCCGAGGCTCGGCTGCGGCTGAAGCGGCACTTGGACGTTCACGCTATGGATCTGCGCTCCGCGTCGATAGCTGCGCTATTGCGCCGCGTGGGCCAGATCGGGCAGACCCTTGTCCTCGGTGTCATCGAACGACGGGCGGGCCAGTATTCAACTTGGCGGTCGTCGTGGCCGGCGGTGATTTCCTCCGCGTCTATCGCAAAATCCACCTAATGCCGGGAGAGTCGCTCTTCACTCCGAGTCAGGACTACCCAACCTTCGAGGTTAAGGCGTGCGATCTATTGACCGGACTACCAGGCTGGAATGTCGGCCCACTCTTTCGGTATAGGGTGCATCCGATGCCCAACGCTCCGCGTTGACCCCTCGCAGCGCCGCCGCCTCGACGAGATCACCACGAACTTCGAAGAGCGTATTAGGAGGCAAAAGCGAACGACTGGCTCGGCGAAGTTCAAGGTCTCCAGATCAGCCTCGAAGCCATTCGGTCGGAGTTGGCCAGCCTCGACCGCCGTCTTTTCCCGCCCTAGCCGGTCAATCTCGGGATGCCCTCATCCAAGGCGAGCCTCGGCCATGACCCACGCTCTCGCCCATTCGGCCGGGCAGTCAGCCCTCGGCTGCAGGCGGTTCGCAAGGAGCCTGCGCGGAAGGTAGTAAATCTTAATGCGCCGATTCGGCTCTACAGTCAGAGGGAGTTCAAGCTTGTGGGGGCCGCACACGCCGCAAATCGTACCGTCGATCTCGACATGCTCGACGAATAGGGCCCCTCTGCCCGTGTTCATCACGGTAACCATTAGTACCGGAAGGCCGGATGAACTGTCGTCTTTGGCGCGTTGTCCGTGGGGCCACGGAACGCGAAAGAACCTGTCTCCCGTGGTCAGCACGCCGTAGTGAAGAGTGGTCTTCGGGCGCCCCACGGATCCCCTTCCATTGGTGCCGGCTCCAGGCTAACGCTATTAGACTTAGAATAAGCGATGCTGCACTGATGTAGACGCTCATCACTCAAATGTAGTCTGCGAGTGCAATCCAACAGTCAGCCATGACGCGCTAAACGGCAGCCTCGGTGGCCCAGGGTCCCGGCAAAGTCGTGACGGTGTCTGACTTGCGAGGCTTGAAGTAGAAGCGCCGCTGTTGGTGGCAGCAAGACGGGCATGACCTGTTCGGAAGATCATCAAGGTTCCTACGCCATTCTGATCGCCGAAGTGAGTCATGCCCGCGCTGCCATCATCGCTGATCTCGTCCTTGTCCCATGCACCGGCTCTGACCGTGTCGCAAACCGCTGGTGGGCTGTCCACGGCGCTCGCTGGTCTGCCTGATCCACGGGCCCGGCGAGGTGTCCGGCACCGGCTGACGGTCGTGGTCACCGCAGCCGTGTGTGCCGTGGTCGCCGGCTACCGCTCGTACGCCGCGATCGCCGAATGGGTCGCCGACGTGCCGGCCCCGACGGCTCTCGCCCTGGGCATGACTCCCGACCGGCGCCCATCGGAGGCGATGATCCGTCGACTGCTGCAGGCCATGGACCCGCAGCTCCTGACCGCGGCAATCGGCGTCTGGCTCGCCGGCCGGACCACCGCGGCGACCCCGCAGGCGATCGCCGTCGACGGCAAGGCCCTGCGCGGCTCCCGCACCCCCAACACCCCGGCCCGGCATGTGATGGCCGCCTGCGACCAGGCCACCGGTGTGGTCCTGGGCAGCATCGACGTCGACGGCAAGACCAACGAGATCACCCGGTTCGCGCCCCTGCTCGACCAACTCGCCGACCTGCGCAACACCGTGATCACCGCTGATGCCCTGCACTGCCAACGCGAGCACGTCACCTACCTCGCGCAACGCGGGGCCCACTGGATCCTGACCGTCAAAGGCAACCAACCCCACCTACACGCCCAACTCACCGCACTGCCCTGGCGGGCAGTGCCCGACGCCACCCGTGACACCGACCGCGGACACGGCCGCCGCGAGATCCGCAGCTGCAAGATCCTGAGCATCTCCACCGGCATCGACTTCCCGAACGCCGCCCAGGCCATCCAGATCCGCCGCCGCAGACGCCGCCTGGACCAGCCGAAACGCTTCACCACCGAGACCGTCTACGCCATCACCGACCTCCGCGTCCACCAGGCCAAACCAGCACAACTAGCCGCCTGGGTCCGCGGCCACTGGTCGATCGAGAACAAGGTCCACTGGGTACGCGACGTCACCTACGACGAAGACCGATCCCAGATCCGCACCGGCACCGGCCCCGAAGTCATGGCCGCACTGCGCAACGCCGCCATCGGCGCCCTACGCCTGACCGGAGTCACCACAGCTACTCAGCCAGGCACGCCGCGACGTTCAGGCGCTGATGCGATGGGCATGAACCGGACGACCGCCGGCGCGCCGGTCCAGCTCAGCCCTGTGGGCGGCTCACAGGCACCTTGCCCACGCGCGCACGCTCGCAGACATGCTGCGGTACCGGGCGGTGTGCATGATCCCTTCCAGGATCACGTGGTAGCCGTGGTCGAAGGCAGAAGCGAACGTTCTGCGCGATGAGCGCGGGTGCCAGGCCGCCTGGCTTGTCGCGTTCTCTGAGCAGGATCCGACGGATGTGGTCTTGGCCGACCATGGCGCAGCCGCGCCCGTGTCGACGCCGCAACGCCGTGGCGAGGGTGCTCTTCCCGGCGCCGGAGTTGCCGCGGATGCTGATGAGGATCGTCTCAGAGGTGCCGGTGGGCGCCGCTTGGTCCATGACGGTTCTCCTCAACGCGAGGCGGGTAGGTGCTGTTGCGGGATGGGGCTGTCCTCGCTCGGGGTGGCGTCGTAGCCGGCGGCCTGGAGCGAGAACAGTTCGGCGTACCGGCCGCCGGTGGCGATGAGGTCGTCGTGGCTGCCGGCCTCGACCAGCCGGCCGTGGTGCAGGACGAAGATCCGGTCGGCGTGGCGGACGTTCGCGAGCCGGTGGGTGATGAGGATCGTGGTGGCTCGTCCTTTGCGGTCGCGGATGGCCTGGAAGAGGGCGTCTTCGGCGCGGGGGTCGAGCGCGGAGGACGGTTCGTCCATGATGAGCAGTTCGGCGTCGCGTAGGAAGCCGCGGGCGGCGGTGATGCGCTGCCACTGCCCGCCGGAGAGTTCCCCTGATGGTTCCTGCGTGTTGTTATTGCCGATCGAGTCCCTCCCGCACGGGGTCGAAACGGGTCTACAGGAACTGAGCACAGACGTTGCACCTTCGCACGCAAGCAGCATCGTGTCCCGAGCGCCCCTGTGGTCGACAACCTACCCAGGATCATGTCCGCGATCCCGCTCCCACGCGAACACGGCGACAGCTAAAGACGCTCTCGCCGTGGCCCTCAGACTCCGCCGCCGTACCCCTGATCCAGCCAGCGGGAGCTGCACCCCAAACTGCCCGTCGGGACACTGCGCGCACAGGAGAAACCCGGTCGGCCGACGAGGGCGCATCGTTGGGACGCCGCGCCTTTCCGGCGGCAGACAAGGCGACCAGCGACCGAAATCCTGGTCCGGTAGCGCCTGTTGGGCGTCGATCGGAGTACGCCGCGAACCGGTCGCCGACTACATCGGGAAATGGGCCGGACTGCTGGAGGGCCGGCCCGTACTCATCGATCGGTTCCTCGACCACGCTGTCGAGATCGATGTGGACGCCCTGTACGACGCGGTGTCCGGGGCCTGATCAACATACAGATGGCCCTGGCCGGCGACGGGCTCTACGTTCTGGAGGCCAATCCGTGGGCCTCTCGTACGCTCCCGTTCGTCTCCAAGACCACCGGCATCCCGCTGGCGAAGGCTGCGGCCCGTATCGCCGCCGGTGTGAGCATCGCCGAACTCCGAAGCGAAGGCCTCCTTCCCAAACAGCGGGACGGTGGGAGCACGCCGCTGCACGGACCGGTCGCGGTGAAGGAGTCCGTGCTGCCGTGGAATCGGTTCCGCGACCCGGAGGGCGAGGGCTCGATCCGCGCCTCGGGCCCGAGATGCGGTCCACCGGCGAGGTGATGGCCATCGACGAGGACTTCGGTATGGTCTTCGCAAAGGCGCAGATCGCCGCACAGGGCGCGCTCCCCCGCCACGGCCGGGCCTTCCTCGCCCTGGCCCGGAGGGACTGCCGCGCCGCCCTGCACCCGGCGCGGTTGCTCGTCGATCGGGGATTCGAGCTGCTGTCGGACGGCGAGACGGCGAAGGTGCTGCTGCGCCACGGCATCCGGGCGACCACGGTCGAGCACGGGGTGGCGGGCGACATCGATGACCTGATCCACCGAGGTCTCATCGGTCTCGTCGTTGACACCCGGCCCGGCCCGGCCCGGCGCCGGGCCGGGCCGGGCGTCGGGCCCGGGCGGAGGCGGTCGCCCGGGGAATTCCATTCGTGACGACCGTCGAGGCGTTCTCGGCCGCCGCGCAGAGCATCGCGACTCGCGCCGGGGCGGACTGGCTCATCACCTCACTGCAGCAACACCTGGCCGAACTCCGCAGCTCCGACGACCTCTTCGATTCACCAGCTGAGGCTCGGTCCGATCACTGACGGTAAGTGGAGAGGAAGGTGCGGATCCGGGAGACAGCGTCGTCGAGGACCTCCGTCGGGGCCAGGAAGACCAGACGGAGATGGTCGGGTGTATCGAGGTTGAAGCCGGTGCCGTGGGAGATCAGAAGATGCTGCTGCTCCAAGAGGTCGATCACCAGGCGTTCGTCGTCGTGGATCTTGTGGATCTGGGGATCGAGGCGGGCGAAGAGGTAGAGGGCGCCGGCCGGTTTGAAGCAGTCGACGCCGGGGATGTCGACAAGGGCTCGCCAGGCGTGGTCGCGCTGTTCCAGCAGGCGGCCGCCGGGGCGGATTAGCTCGTCGATGCTCTGGTAGCCGCCGAGCGCGGTCTGGATGGCGTGCTGAGCCGGCACGTTCGGGCACACGCGCATGTTGGCCAGCAGCTGAAGCCCGTCCAGGTAGTCGGAGTCGCTGCTGCCGAAGCCGCTGGTGGTGAGCCAGCCGGAGCGAAATCCCGCGGCTCGGTAGACCTTGGAAAGGCCGCCCATGCTGACCACCGGCAGGTCCGGCGCGAGGGCGGCGAGCGTGTGGTGCGTCGCTCCGTCGTACACGATCTTGTCGTAGATCTCGTCGGCGAAGATCAGCAGGCCGTGCTTGCGGGCCAGCTCGATCATGCCGAGCAGCACTTCCTCGGAGTAGACCGCGCCGGTCGGGTTGTTCGGGTTGATCACCACGAGCGCGCGGGTACGTTCGGTGATCTGCGACGCCATGTGCTCAAGGTCAGGGGCCCAGCCAGCGCTCTCGTCACAGCGGTAATGCATCGCGCGACCGCTGCACAGGTTCACCGCGCCGGTCCAGAGTGGATAGTCCGGGCTCGGCACCAGCACCTCGTCGCCCGTGTTCAGCAGCGCCTGGAGCACCATCACGATCAGCTCGGAGACCCCGTTGCCGAGCAGCACGTCGTCCGGTTGCACGCCGGTCACGCCGAGCGTCTGGTAATGCTGGGCCACCGCGACGCGGGCGGAGTAGATGCCGCGTGCGTCGCTGTACCCCTCGGCATTCACGATGTTCTGCACGACGTCGGCGACGATCGGATCCGGCGTGGCCAGGCCCCACGGCGCCGGGTTGCCCAGGTTCAGCTTGAGAATCCGGTGCCCGGAAGCCTCCAGCTCATGGGCCCGGCGCAGGACCGGGCCGCGGATGTCGTACCGGACAGTTCTCAGTCGCTGTGCCTGCTGCATCGAACCCCTCCGCGAAACATCATGTACCGACGCTCGATGCTAACGGCCTTTTGTCTCCTTCGTAACCTTCGTGGGCTGTCGGTTGTGGCGTTCGGCCGCTGGTCGCCGCGCCGGACGCGCTCCGCAGGGGCATTGCAGAGATCCACGGTGACCTATTATAGGCAGAGAGATTCTTCGATACCCGAACGGGAGAAGAACTAGTGAGCGCATCGACCACTCAGGCCGTACCCGAAGTCCCGGTCTACCTCCGTCGGGACGGGTTCACCCCGGCACCCGACCTGAGCCGGCTCCGGGACGCCGGCCGCGTCGAACGGGTCACCACCCCTTTCGGCGCGACCGCCTGGTTGCTGACCCGCCACGAGGACGTGCGGACCGTACTGACCGAAACGGCACGGTTCAGCAATGAGGTACGGGTCGTGCCGCACCTGCCCGAGCTGGACGACCTCTCCGAGGACGAACGCTGGCCGCTCCGCTTCGGTAACCTGCTCGGCCTGGACCCGCCCGAGCACACCCGGCTTCGGCGAATGCTGACGGGTGAGTTCACGGTCCGCCGGATCCGCGCGCTCGAGCCGCAGGTACGGCGCATCGTCGACGATCAGCTGGCGGCGGTGGAGCGTGCCGGGTCACCGGTCGATCTCGCCGCCGAGTACGCATTGCCCGTGCCCTCCCTCGTGGTCTGCGAGCTGCTCGGCGTCCCGACCGCCGACCGGGCCGGCTTCAACGCGCTGACGTGCCGCCTCATCGACGTCTCGGTGCCGATCCGGGAACGGCTGCGAGTCGGCCGCGAGCTGCGCGACTACATGTCCGACCTGGTGGACCGCGCCCGGCTCGCACCCGGTGACGACATCATCGGCATGTTGATCCGCGATCACGGTCCCGAACTCACCCAGGCCGAGCTCGCGGGCCTGGCCAACTTCCTGCTCCTCGCCGGCCACGAGACGACCGCCAACATGCTCGCCCTGGGCACCCTGGCCCTGCTGCGTCACCCGGACCAGCTCGCCCGGGTGCGCGACGACCCGGCCGCGGTGGGACCGGCCGTCGAGGAACTGCTGCGGTGGCTGAGCGTCGTGCAGGCACCGGTGGCGCGGCAGGTCCGCGAGGAAACCGAGTTCGGTGGCGTACGCATCCCGGCCGGTGATCTCGTCCTGCTGTCGCTGCCGGCCGCCAACCGGGATCCGGCCGCCGTCGAGCGCCCGGACGAGCTGGACATATCGCGTGGAGCGGTCGGTCACCTCGCGTTCGGCTACGGCGTTCACCACTGCATCGGCGCGCCGCTGGCGCGAATGGAGCTGAAGGTCGGGCTGCCCGCACTGCTGCAGCGCTTCCCCGGCCTGCGGCTTGAGCCGGACGGGGCGGTCTTCCGCCCGTCCCACGTCTTCTACGGCCTCGAAAAACTGGTCGTGAGCTGGTAGCCGCGTCCCGCGGCCCGACAAACAGGAGGTAGTGCTGTGCCTGAACACCTGTCGGTGGATTCGGACGTCTGCATCGGCGCCGGACTCTGCGTGCTAGCTCAGCCGAGCGTCTTCGACCAGGACGACGACGGCATCGTGCTCGTGCTCGTGGAGTCACCGCCGGTCGAGGACGACGTCCGCCGGGCGGTCGCGACCTGTCCGTCCGGCGCGCTGAGCCTGCGCGCCGACGGCTCGCTCTGACCGTACCGCCGGGCGCCGTGCACGGCGATCAGCCGGTCGGCGCCCGGCGGCTGCCGGCATGCTGTCTCGCGGGAACCGGCCGGTTCCGGCTGTGGGAGGTGTCCGCCCACCTCAGTACGGTGGCGCCGACCGACATGCCTCCGCCGAAAGCGGCCAGGACGACGAGCTCACCCGGCGCGAAGGCACCGCGGCGATGGGCCACGTCGAGGGTCAACGGCACCGACGCCGCGCCCGTGTTGCCGTGGTGCTCGACCTCCAGGTGGCAACACGCGGCGGCCAGACCCAGCCGCGGCCACACCTCGGCGAGCATGACGCCGTTGGCCTGGTGGGGAATGAAGTGCCGGACCTGCGAGGGATGAACGCCGGCGTTGTCGAGCAGGACGTCCACCGCTTGCGGCAGATGGTCGTTGACGAACTCCCGCACCGCCCGGCCGTCCATCTGGAAGTAGTGGCTGCCGTCCGCCACAGTCGCGGCGCTGGCGGGGTACCGGCTTCCACCGGCCGGCACGTTGATCAGCGAGTGCCGGTCGCCGTGGGAGACGAGGTTGGTGGAGACGGTGCCGTGGCCGGGTGCTACCGGGCCGACCACCACCGCCCCGGCGCCGTCACCGAAAAGCACCGCCGTACGCCGGTCGGCCGGGTTGATGATGCGCGAGTAGATGTCTGCCCCGATGACCAGCGCGTACGCGGACGGGTCGGGTTCGGCGCGCAACAGTCGCTCGGCCACGGTCAGGGCGACCACGAAGCCGCTGCACACCGCGTTGACATCGAAGGCGGCGGCGTTCCGGGCACCGAGAAGGTGCTGAACGATGGTCGCGGTCGCGGTCGCGGGCTGCGTGTGGTCGGGCGTAGAGGTCGCCACCACGACGTAGCGGATGTCGCCGGCCGAGAGGTTCGCCGCGCGGAGAGCCTGGACGGCGGCCGCGGCGGCGAGGTCCGAAGTCGCCTCGTGCGGTGCGGCGTAGCGTCGTTCCCGGATGGCGGTCTTGCGCTCGATCCACTCGGCTGACACGGCGGCGGCGTCCCCGACCTCGGTATTTCCTACCACGCGCGCGGGGAGATACGAGCCGGTGCTGACTATGCCTACACGACGTAGGTTATCCATTTCGGCTCCGCGCCGGCCGTGTCTCGTACACACGCTTATGGCCGAAGAGGCCGGTCAGCCGGTACGGGCCGTCGTTCTCGATCGGTACCGGGTAGTCTCCGCCGTCGTCCGGGAACTCGTACTCGTGGATCTCGCGGTACCGCGCGTAGTCGATCGGAACCCGCCGGCTGATCGCGTCGCGATGCGCTCCCGACCGGAGGTGCGCGCGATATCCCGGTACGACCGTGCCGCCGAAGAACTCCGCCACGCTGCCCGAGCCGTAACTGAAGAAGGCGATCGCCTTGTCGCTCAGCTCGCCGGCGTTGTCGAGGAGCGAGGCCAGGCCGAGGTACATCGATACCGTGTAGCTGTTTCCGACGAGGGTGTTGTACGCCGTCGTGTGCCGGAGGGCACGGCTGATCTCGGAGTCATCGGCGTCGTATCCGCAGAACGCGAGCAGGTGCCGGTGCGCCTTGCGGGCCATCTTCGTGAACGGCTGGTGGTAGCAGAACGCGTCGAAGTCGTTGACCTTGCGGCCGCCCTGCTCCGTGTAATCCGTCCACGCGCCCTCCACCGCCCGCAGATACGCGGAGATGGAATCGCGCCCCTCGACCAGCGCGGTGGTGCGGTAGTTGGGCCGCCAGAAATCCATGACGTCGGCGGTGAACACCCCGGAGGGGTTCTCCAGGCGTACGAGCGCCGGATCCGCACTGACCAGCATGGCCACCGCCGCGGCGCCCTGGGTCGCCTCGCCTGGGCTGTCCAGCTCGTATTTCGACACGTCGGCGGCGATCACGAGAACACGCTGTGCGGGGTCGCGGTGGATCAGGCCGACCGCGGACTGCAGGGCCGCCGTGCCGGCATAGCACGCCTGCTTCAGCTCGACGACCCGTACGGCCGAGGGCAGACCCAACAGCGCCTGTACGTGCACACCGGCGGCCTTCGACTGGTCGACCGAGGACTCCGTCGCGAAGAAGAGCGTCCGGATGCCCTCGGCACCGTGCCGGTCGATGATCGGCGCGGCCGCGGCGGCCGCCATCGTGACGATGTCCTCGTCGACGGCGGGCACGCTCATCGAGCGCTGCCCGATGCCCTCGTGGTACTTGGCGATGTCGGTGCCGTTCCGGGCGGCCAGGGTCTCGTGGGTGAGCACGTACCGCGTGGTGGCGATCGACAGATCGTGGATGCCGACGGCGAGATCTCCGGGCATGGTCAGCCTCCTACCTTCGCCGCGCCGGCCTGCCGCTCCAGCCGCAGATGTGTCCGCATCAACTCGCCCGGATTCGTCTGCGCCGCGAGGAGCGAGAGTTCGCCGCAGAGCACCGTCGCGGCGGCGATGACGGCGAGCCGGCGCGCGTTCTCACCGGGTTCACGGGATCGCCGGCAGCCCAACCGGACCAGGTTCTCCTCGACGAAGTCGAGGCCCTTGCCGTTGCCCACCGTGCCGACGATCAGGTTGGGCAGGGTGCACGAGAAGTAGAGATCACCGTCGCGGTCCTCGGCCACGGTCACGCCCTGCGAGCCTTCGACGATGTTGGCGGCGTCCTGCCCAGTCGCCAGATAGAAGCCCAGCAGCATGTTGGCGTAGTGCGCGTTCGCCGAGCGGATGCCGCCGGCTAGCAGCGTACCGATCAGGTTCTTGTGCACGTTCAGTTCGGCGATCGCGGCGGCCGAGGTACGCAGCCGGTCCTGCACGACGGCGCGGGGTATCAGCAGTTCGGTCACCACGTTCTTGCCCCGGCCGAGAATTCCGTTGATGGCGGTGGCTTTCTTGTCCGTGCAGTAGTTGGCCGAGATCGACCCGTACGAGATGCCGGGGATGGTGCTCAAGATGTGGGTCAGGAGCGTGTCGGCGGCCAATGTCGCCATGTTATGCCCGGAGGCATCACCGGTGGTGAACTCGAATCGGAGAAACAGCAGGTTGGCCGTGATCTCGTGGCGGAATCCGATCAGCTCGACGAAACGGCCGCAGGTACGCACGATCGTGCGCAACTCGTCGAGTCGCGCATCGATCTCCAACGCGGCGGAGTAGGCGGCTCGTGCGTCCTCGGCCTTGACATACACCGAGCGCGTCATCCGATCGTCGATCAGCGTGGCGACGATGCCGCGCTCGGTCATCATCGAAAGCTTCGCGCCGCGCGCCACCGAGGGCCACAGCGGGGACTCGTAGGTGGCCAACGGGACCTGCGTCTCGTCGTTCGCCACGTTGCCGGAGATGCGCAGCGGACCGACCCATTGCATGGGAACGTTCGCGCTGACTTCAGGTGCGGTCATTCGTTAGCCTCCGAGGTGAGTGGACGTGGCGGGCACGGACACGGAACGGTTCGCGAGCCGCCCGATGTCGATCCCCCGCAATTCGCAGAAGGCGCGCAGGCGGCCGTGGATTAGCACGTCGCAGCGGCCGAGATCGGCGGGGGTGGCTGCGCCGAGGGCGGTCATCAGCGCCTCGATCTGGTCGAGCCATCGCGAGATGAGGGAAATCAGCGCCGGTACACCGCCGTCGAGGACCGCCTTGAGGAACAGGCCGGAGACTCCGCCGGCCGACGCGCCAAGCGCCAGTCCGCGCACCACGTCGAGGGGATCGCGGACACCGCCCGAGGCCAGCACCGCGAGATTCGAGCTCTGGGCGTCGAGCAGACACGCGGCTGCGGACTGGCCCCAGCCGTCGAGGAACGCGTAGTCGTGATGCTCCCGACGGCCGTTCTCGATCCGCGCGAAGTTCGTTCCGCCGCGGCCGGCGACATCGGCGACCCGTACGCCGAGCTCGCCCAGCCGACGAATCGTCTCGCGGCTCAGCCCAAAGCCGACCTCCTTGACGATGACCGGGACGCCGACGCCGGCCACGATCCGG
Organism: Micromonospora sp. NPDC049102; assembly: GCF_043197485.1. Classification (NCBI taxonomy): domain Bacteria; kingdom Bacillati; phylum Actinomycetota; class Actinomycetes; order Micromonosporales; family Micromonosporaceae; genus Micromonospora; species Micromonospora sp. NPDC049102. The sequence goes on from NZ_JBICTE010000005.1 coordinate 205,640, forward strand.
GCGATCCCCGGGCCCCAGTCGGAGAACGACCGGTCGCCCTCGGGCATCACCGTTTCCTGAATGGCGTTCAGGTGGATCTGCAGCGCGTCGGCTCGCAGCAGATCGATCGCCCGGCGGGCCTGTTCGACCGAGGCAGTGGCGTTGACGTTCGCCATGATGAATCCGTCGGGGTTCTCCCGGCGCATCACGCTGAAGGTGTCGGCCACCGACTCGTCGGCGAAGTACGCGCTCATGGATCCGGTCGCGATCGGCACCCCGGTCTCGCGCGCGGCGATCGCCAGGTCCCGGTTGATGATGCCGGTCTCCACGCTGCCACCGGTCATCGCGTTGACGCAGAGGGGCACCGGCCAGTCGATGCCACCGAAGCTCGTGTTCAGCGTCACCGCGGAACGATCGATGCCGGCCAGGGCGTGGTGCACGAAGGACACGTCGTCGAACTCGCTGTGGACACCGGTATCACGTTGCTGCTCGGCGGCTAACCGCACGTGATCGTTCTTGCGGTCGGCAATCATGCTGTGCTCCCGATCGTCGTCGAGACGTGAATGGGCATCGGCAGCAACCCGGCGGCGTACCAGTCCTGCCGCATGCGGGAAAGCTCTCCCCGGGCGGCGGCGTTTAACAGTGCGATGCCGCAGTCGCCACCACCGGCGCCGGACGGCTTGGCCGCTCCGCCGACCGACTCGGCGGCGGCGCAGAGCGCGTTCAGCCGAGGCGTGAAGATCCCGAGTCGAACCTCGTCGTCCAACCGCGCGAGCACCTCGCGGGCGGCGCGGATCCGGCGCAGGAGGGCGTCGTCGTCGCCGTGGTCGAGCGCCCCGATCGCGGCTCCCACGCACTCGTCACTTGTCGCCGCGAAGGCCCGGTGCGCCGCGCTGCCCCACCACGGGCCCGACGCCAGTCTCGCCGACAGCGCCGCTGTGCTGGCCGGTTCACCTGTCCAGCCCACCTCCAACGCGAGGTCGCGCGGTGGCGGCAGTCGTCGCGCGCCGAAGCCCGGCCAGGGTGCCCGCAACGCCTCGGTGATCCCCCGGCGCCGCGCGAGATCGACCACGGCGGCTCGATCCGGTGCCTGGTAGGCGATCCACCCGCCCCAGACGCTGGCGGCCAGATCACCTCCCGAAGCGAGCGGATCGAGGCGCGCGGTCGCGAGCATCGCCAGGCGGTACCGGCGCTCGGGGGAAAGCTCCACTCCGAGGTAGGCCGCGACCGCGGAGACCGTGGCGACCGTGACCGCCCCGCTGGACCCCAGACCGAGCTTGGCACCCTCGCGGTGCAGCCGGCTGGTGACGGTCACCCGGATCGGGGTGGGCCGGCGTCCCTGTTCTTCGAGGAGCGCGTGGAGTACCTCGATCGCCGACATCACATGCCGCAGGCCGCCTGTCTCGGTCCGCTCGTCCTCGGCCCGCAGCCCGCCGTCACCACGACGCAGACGGGTCACGCCGGGTCGGAGATCGGATCGGATCTCGACGTCGGCACCCCCGGATGCCGACACGGTGGCTTCGACCCACCGGTCGATCGCGATCAGGATCGCGTGACGGCCCGGCTCCAACACGGCGTATTCGCCGGCGACGAAGAGTTTGCCCGGGGCACGCCAGCCGGCCGTCGCGGGACCGGTCACGGCTCGACCCGGGGCCGCAGCCGAGCGCCAGGGCCGCAGCGGGCGATGACGGCGGCGCTGCCCGGTGCGGCTCGGCCTACCTCGGTCACGACCCGGGCGGCGTCCTCGGGGTGGCAGAGCACTTTGACATTCGGGCCCGCGTCCATGGTCGCGTACGCGGAAACGCCCTCCGCCCGCAGTCCCGCCACCGCGTCCAGTACGGCCATCGTGGCCGGCGTGAAGTAGCGGACCGGGGGCCGTGCCCCCAGCATCGTCGCGTGCATACCGAGCGCGTTCCGCTCGGCGATCTCCCCGACCGCGTCGAGATCGGCGCGGCGCAGTGCCGTCCGCATGTCGGCGAGGTCGACCGCGCTCGACGACGCCCAGGCGCGGTAAAGCGGAGAAGTGTCGAACGTTCTCCGCATCGCGGCGCGGCTGGAAACCAGCTTGGGTCCGCCGTTCACCACCGCGATCACCATGGCGGGCGCGAAGTCGGGAACGGCCACCGGCTCGGCGTACGCGCTCCGGTCGGCCTCTGATCCGGTGCCCCTGCCGGCATACAGGATTGCGAAGTCACCGAAGATCGACCGCGACGCCGAGGCGGACCCACGCCGGGCCAGGCGCGACAGGGCGATGGCGTCGAGATCGAGGCCGTACGCGGACGCCCCGGCGAGTGCCAGCGCCGCGAACCCACTCGCCGACGACGCGAGGCCTGCCCCGGTGGGAACGGAGTTACGGGTGTCGACGTCGGCCGGCTCGGCGCGTCCCGCCATCGTCCGGATGAGTCCCAGGAACGCGACGACGCGTTGCCGTTGTTCGCCCACCGCGGCCGAGCCGTCGAGGGCGACGCGGTCGGTGTCCGCCCCGGGCGTCAGCCGGACGGTCGTGGTCGTCGGGAAGACGTCCAGCGTCATCGAGAGGCTGTCGACGTACGGGATCAGCAGTTGCTCGTCACGCTTGCCCCAGTACTTGATCAAGGCGATGTTCGGGTGGGCGACGGCGGTCGCACGGTGCTCGCGCCCCTCGTCGGCCGGCGCTCCCGGTTCCGACAGCTCAGTGGTCACAACCAGCGAACCTTCCCGTCCGTACGGTCCAGATGTGCTCGGCGCCGGCGGCCCGAAGATGCTGTGCCACCGCCACGGACCGCGCCGGCCCGTCCGCGACTGCGATCACGCAACCGCCGAGGCCGCCGCCGCTGAGCTTGGCGCCCGCAGCCCCGCCCGCGCGGGCGGCCCGCACCAGCGCGTCGATACGGTCGGTGCTCACCCCGACATCCCGCAGCAGCCTCTGGTTCTCGGTCATGCACGTGCCGAAGTCGTCGACCCGGCCCCGCAGAAGGTGGTCCAGCGCTGCCCGGGTCAGCTCGGACACCCCGTGTACGAACGACTCCCGCACGCCCGGGACCCGCTCGAACCTCTGCCGTACGAGCGAAACCGCTTCCTTGGTGCTGCCGTCGACGCCGCTGTCGGCGATGACGAACACCGCGTGGAAGGCACCCGCATCGTCACCGTCCGGGCGATGGCCGGTTCCCGCCATCGCCACGGGCAGTTCACGGGCTGTACCGGACGTGAAGTAGATCGGCGCCGTGGCAGCCGTGGCGCGTGCGTCGATGCCGCTCGCACGGCCGTGCACCAGGGTCTCCGACGCCTGCACCAACTCGAACACGCTCTCGTCGTCCAGCCGGCGGTCGCAGGCGCCGGCGAGAGCCAAAATCGATGCCCGGGCGTACGCGGCGCTGGAACCGAGCCCTCGGCCCGGCGGAACCAGGCACTCGATCAGGACCTCAACCCGGAGACGGTGCGTGACCTCGGTACTTCTCTTGAACGTCGACACCAGGTGCCGCTGGTATTCCAGCGGAAGCGGCACTGGCGACTCGTTGCCGGGCCGCGCGATCGCGATGGAGATCTCGTCCTGACCGGCGCCGGAGTCGCGTACCACCGTGGCGGTCGCCGTGACCGGAAGCTGCGGCAACGGAAGGGCCAGCGCCGGAGCTCCGTAGACCACGGCGTGCTCACCGAGCAGGATCGCCTTGCCGTGGGAGCGCCCGGCGCCCGCCCGGCCCTCAGCGGCGGCCGCGATCGCGGCGGCCCGCGACCTCATCGCACCCTCTGCAGCGCTTTGACCGCCATGTCGGCGATGTGCCGTTTGGCGAGACCGGTGGCGTTGCTTGCCTCCAGCACCGCCATCGCGCGCTCGGCGCGAACCGATATCTGCGCCTCGACCTGCTTCACCGCACCGACGTCGACGAGGATGTTCCGCACCCGGTCGAGCTCGTCCGCGGTGACGTGGGTGCCGATCCTCGCCCGGAGGTAGTCCGCCGCCGCGGCATCACGTTCGCCTGCGAGCGCGAGCGCGGTGGCGAACAGCACGGTGCGCTTGCCCTCACGGATGTCGTCACCGGAGGGCTTGCCCGTGACCGTGGGGTCGCCGAAGACGCCGAGCAGATCGTCGCGCAGCTGAAAGGCGATGCCGATGTCGAAACCGAAGGACCCGTACGCCGTCTCGAGCTCGACATCGGCCCCGGCTATGGCGCCGCCGAACTGCAACGGACGCTGGACCGTGTACGACGCCGTCTTGTACTGATTGACCCGCAGCGCCGACTCGACGTCCTCGTTGTCGCTCGCCTGGTTGATCAGGTCGAGCAGTTGTCCGGACATCACCTCCGAGCGCACCGCCGACCACACCGGCGAGACCCGGACGTGCGCGTCGGCCGGCAACCCGGACGCGCGCACCAGCGCATCGGCCCAGATCAGCGCCAGGTCCCCGATCACGATCGCGGTACCCACGCCGAAGGCGGCGGAGTCACCCGAAAAGCGGCGTGTGCGGTGCCGCTCGGCGAACGCCACGTGCGCCGCCGGATGCCCCCGGCGAGTCAGGGAGTCGTCGATGATGTCGTCGTGGATCAGCCCGGAGGCGTGCAGCAGCTCGAACGCCGCGCAGGCCCGCAGTACTGCCTGGGCCTGCGGATCACCCGGATCGCCGCCGGCGCCCAGCCAGCCCAGCCACGCGAAGACCGGCCGAACCCGCTTGCCGCCGCGCAGCACGAAGCGCTCGAGTTCCGAGATGGTCGCCGCGAAGTCCGGACCGAGTGCCTCGGTCTCGTCCCGGCGGCCGGCGAAGAAGTCGCCGAGCGCCGCGTCGATGACGGCCGCGTCGATCGCACCCGCGTCATAGGTGACCGTCATGTCGTGATCCCCCGGGCCGAGCTACGGGCGGGCGGTGTCATCGGCCGGAGCCGAATGTCACCTGGATGGAGCGAGGTGCCCGGGTGAGCATTCCCTCTTCGACCGGGACGAATCCGTCCCGATAGTTGATCACGGGAAAGTGCCGCAGCAGGGCGGGGATGCCGATCGCGGCCTCGGCCCGAGCCAACATGGCGCCGACGCAGAAGTGGCGTCCGGCACCGAACGAAAGGTGATTGCTGCCCGCGCTGAACGCCGTGCTCACGTCGATCTCTGACCGGTGAAGGTTGAACTCCTCCGAGTCGACGAATTCGTCCTCGTCCCGATTGGCCGCGCCGATCAGGCAGAAGATGGTCGATCCTTCGGGCACGCTGACACCGGCGATCTCGCGCGTGGCGGCCAGTCGGCGCAGCAGGATGTGGGTGGGTGGATTCAGGCGCAGAGACTCCGCGAACGCCAGCAGCGAGAGGCCGGGATCCGTCCTGACATCCGTCATCTGCGCAGGGTGATCGAGGAGATTCCGGAAGGTGGACGCCAGGCCCCGTTCCGTCGTCTCACCGCCCGCGGCGAGAAGGAGGCTGCAGAAGTCCAGAATCTCGCGATCGGTCAGCGCCGCGTCGTTGATCGTCGCCGTACACATCGACGACATCAGATCGGCGCCCGGTTCCGCCCTGCGGGCATCGATGACTTCCTGCAGGTATTTGTGCAGCTCACGCTTCGCCCGGAGCCCGGCTTCGGCGACATCCGGGTCCTGCGTGTAGTTCCCCACGTAGTTCGCGGCCGCCCGGTACCACACCTGGAACATGGCGTAGTCCTGTCGGGGCAGGTCCATGATTCCCATGATCACCCGGATCGGAAGCAGGGCGCAGTAGTCCCGTACCAGGTCCGGATCCGGCTTCGCAGCCAGCTCGTCCAGCAACTCGGCGGCTGCCGCCGTGATGACCTCACCGTACGAGGCCAGAGGCTTCCCCCGGAACGACGGCGAGACCAGTCGGCGATGGCGCCCGTGCTCGGCTCCTTCCATCTCCAGAATGCTTCGGCCCACGAGTTCCCGAACCGCCGCGTAGCTCGCGGTCGAGTAGTCCTCATGAGTCAGAGCCTGGCGCACTTCGGCCGCTCGGCTGATGATCCAGCCCAGCCTCGGGTCGTGGTGGATCGGAAACTTGTTTCGCATCGTCCGGTAGATCGGATACGGGTCCGTGGCGAACTCCGGCGACAGGAGATCGGGCGGCGTGATATCAACCATGGCTTCTATTTCCTCCCTGCTGAGGCGACTTGCTGGGCGAACGGCGGCACGACCGCGAGGACTCAGTTGCCGGCATAGAACTGGCCGGCCCAGTGCCGGAACTTGCCGATCGGACCATCGCCCTTGACCAGTCGTGGGTGCTCCAGATACGTCTTCGTGGCCCAGACCGGCACATCGCGTGTCGCTTCGGGCGAGACGATGAGCAACGCCGCCCGCGTAAGCGCCTTCGACAACGTCGCGGATGCGATGTCCGCGACCGCCGAACCACGTCGTGCACTCATGGCGGAGATGCTGGTGGCGAAACGGAACTCGATGCGCCACGGTGCGATCGGCGTGGCCAGCGCCCACATGCGGGCGCTCAGTCCCAGCTTGGGAACCTCCGCGTTGACCATGATGTAGCCGAGGCCGGACACGGTCGTCTCGTACTCGACACTTCTGGTACCGACTAACGGAAAACGCTGCTTCCAGCGGTACCTCGCATGGAAATGCGCTCCGTCGAAATTGATCGGCTCGGCGATCTCGATGCCGTAGAACTTGTGGAAGACCGAGAGGTGCCCGATGTCGACCGCGTTCTCGACGACATCTTGAGGATGTCCGGGCAGAACCCGGCACCGGATGGCGGTCATCGGGAACCCGCGGGTGTTCAGCGCCGCAGGCTCCCACGACGGAGGTCGCCCCTTCGGCGAGAACCAGACGAAGACCAGCCCTCCGCGCTCGCACACCGCCCACTGCTCCAACCGTGCGATCGGGGGTTTGTCGTCCGTGTATGCGGTGCGGACGCACTCTCCGTCCGATCCGAACTCGAAGCCGTGAAAGCCACAGACGATCGCCTCCTTGGCAACACGCCCCGTGGTCCCGAGGTGAGCGCCCAGGTGCGGGCAGAACGGATTCGTGGCCCGCACGGCGCCGCTCTGGGTTCGGTAGAGGACGACGTCGCGGTCACCGATCTTACGGGTGATGACCGGTGTCTTCCGCAGCTCGCCGACCGTACCGACGCAGAACCAGCCCTCGGCGTACGGCAGGGGTGCCCCGATCACTTCATCGGCCGGGGTCGGGCCGGAGGACGAACTCCTCTTCATGGTGCGGTTGTTGATCATTGCGCTTGGAGCCTCCTCAGGCGTCAGACGGGTGTCTGCTCGCTGTCGCGCGCGAACGGTGGGCGAGAAAACGCAAAAGTGTGCTGTGGCAAGGAAATTCCGGCGGCGCCAGGTCGTCCAGCGCCGCATTCACATCCGCTCGTTGCGATTCGCTCAGGCCCTGGAACACCTCCGGGCCGTACTGCGACCACCATCCGCGGGGCGAGACACCGTTCAATCGGCGATCGCGCTGCCACACCTTCGCCGCGGCCACGGTGAGCCCCGCATCGACGAGGCTCCCCAGGTACACCTGTGGGTCACGCAGATGCCAGCGGGTCGGCGGCGGTGAGCCGAGGATCCCGGCCGCCGTCCAGGCCCGCAGCAACAATTCCCGGAGATCCGACAGGCTGCCCACAACCGGAACCTCGGCGACGAATCTTCCGCCCGGCGTGACCGCCGCGAAGACGGCGCCGAACACCTCCGCCGGTGCGCCCATCCAGTGCAGAGCGGAGTTGCAGAAGACGGCGTCATGTGTCGCATCCGCCGGTAGCGTGCCGGCGTCGCCGAGGTCAAACCGGACGCCGGGGTACTGTCGGCGGGCCTGAGAGATCATCGATTCCGAGATGTCGAGGCCACGAGCAGTCGCGCCACGCCCGGCGATCTGCGCCGTGAGGGTCCCCGTCCCGCAACCGAGGTCGATGATCCGCTCTCCCGGCCGAGGAGCGAGTAGGTCGACGAGGCTTTCGCCCGAGTCGAGGACATGACCGTACTCGGCGTCGTAGGTGCGGCCCTGCCAGTCGAAGGTCGCGGGCGCCCGATGCTCCGTCGCCACTTCTAGACGACCCTTTCCAGAAAGTTCGGCTGGTCCGCGCCGGAACGCAGATGCTCGCTCCGGTACCGCTCGTTGCCCGATGACCAGTCGATGTTTCCGCGGATCCAGGATTTCATCGCATCGATGTAGAGCGAGACGTCGTGAGCCGTCTCAGCGGTGAACTCGCCGGACGATCCGAAGAAGGCCACGGCCGAATCGCTCTCGGCGACGAAGTCGGCACACCGTCCGCGGAGCATGCCAGCCACCTCGGCCGCCGCCTGCTGAAGGGAGGAGCCGCGCACCCGCTGGATCACCTGAACGATGTTGTTCACGTTGCCGTCGCGCTTCTCGGCTTCGACGGAGAAGACGTCGTTGGCCCAAAGCACGAGGTCCGCGGTGTTGTCGAGGAGCTTCTGGATACTGGGGTGAGCGTGGACCTCGTCGGCGAGCTCGATGCCCAGACCGATCTCCGAGAGGTCCATGCTGGGTCGCATGCCCCCGAACCGTCGCCGGGTCTCGATGTACGTCGCCAGGTCCGGGGCGATGCCACGGCGCCGGTTCTGCGACTCCCAATGGCAACCCCCGAGGTAGTCGGTCAGGTGGCGTACGAACCGTCGGCGCCAGGTGAGCGAGCTGCGGGCGGTGAGCCGGCTCCAGATGTCACGGATAGCCGTCTCGATCGGGTTGCTCGACTCGGGCACGCCGTCGGCCGGGTCGAGCGGGAACCAGCTGATCGTCTCGCGGATCAGCTCGACGAAGCGCTCGTCGCTTTGCGCGTCCGGGATTCGCTCCAGGTAATCGTCGAAGATCGCCCAGACCGCCATCCAGTCCGTGATGATGCACAGCTCCGGCAGCGGCGCGAACGGATAGGCGCGTCCGACCAGTTCGCCGAACCGGGTCCGATCGTAATGGAACTTCGCTTCCTCGGATCGAAGAATGCCGAATTCCCGAAGGTACTCGCGAACATGCGCTTCTGCTTCGTTGACGTGTGGGTTCTGGCGCTCTGTAAAGGGCACGGAAAGATCAGGAAGGGAGAACATCGGGAATGCAGCCTCCGGGAGTTTCAGCTCGACAATGACGCACGCGATCGGATCGCTCAGGACGCCCGGTCAATGAGGATTTTGAGTAGATATCGCAGGCCCTCCTTGCCGTCGGCGTGCACCTCCACGGAGGAGTCCAACAGTTCCGAGGCCCTCTCGGACTGGTCGGCGATTCGCTTTTCGACCGTGTCGAGCGCACCGGTTTCGACGATCACCGAGCGGCAGGAGTCGAGATGTTCAGCCGACAGCTCTTTCTTCCCCCGCGCATGGTCCAGCTCGTGAACCTGACTTCGGGTCGCCCGCGAGCGGGCCAGCGTCAGGAGGAGGCTGCCCTTGCCGGCGGTGAGATCGTCGCCCACCGGCTTACCGGTCACCGCCGGGTCTCCGAAGACTCCCAGGATGTCGTCACGCAGCTGGAAGGCCTCACCTGCGTGCCCGGCGAACCTCCGCAGCAGTGGGACCGCCGGCGAGTCCGGGTCCGCCACCTTCGCGCCGACGATGAGCGGCCGCTCGACGGTGTAGCTCGTGGTCTTGAAGTACGCCACGAGCAACGCGTCGTCGCTCGAGTCCGCGCGCCGGGCCGCCATCTGCAGGTCGAGGTACTGGCCGACCATAAGGCTCTGGTTGCCGACATTCGTGATCTCGAGCAGGGCGGAGCGGGTCGCCGCGTCCAGTCCCTGATGCAGGATCAGCTCGTACGACCACACGAGGCAGATATCGCCGAGAAGGATCGCCGCGGCCTTGCCGAAGGAGCTCGACGAGCCCTGCCAGCCTCGGGCGAGGTGAAGGTCGGCCAGTTGGTGATGGGCGCTCGGACAACTTCGCCGGGTCGAGCTCTCGTCCATGATGTCGTCGTGAATGATCGCGCAGAGGTGAAGCAGCTCCAATGCCGCGGCGATCTTGATAATCGATGACTCGTCCTCGTCGCACGGTTCCCCGCCGGCGGCCCGCCACCCCCAGAAGCAGAACGCCGGGCGCAGGAGTTTCCCCCCGGCCATGAGATTTCTGCAGGTTTCCATGATCGGGTGCGACCACGCCGGGGCCGAGCCGTTAAGTCCATTTACCAGACCCTGTAGGGTCGATTCACGCTCCCGGAGAAACCCGTTAAGAAAGCCGCGGACGGTGTCGTTGAACTCCGAGGTCAGGAGTTTGGGTCGTGCAGGTTTCAATCATTTCTCCTGCAGGATTCGATCGGGCTGACCCGAACTTGGCCGCCGAGGCGAGCACCCATTCGAAACGAGTGAAGAAGTCGCGGCCCCACCGGACTTGATCAATAGGTTTGATGTTGCACCCAGACTAAGAACGGTCCAACGACTTTGGCAAGACCATTCTTGAAAGACCGCCAGCCGACAGTTACCCTACGTCACCGAAACCCTTTCCGCTCAGGCATCCCTACCGGATACCCCACGGTCAGGAAACTGGCTCTTCGTGGTCGGTCACGCACACAAAGTTATATATGATTCAGATCTATTCCCACATTTCAGGACACCGAAGCGGGTTCGGCCGGCCCGGGCGGAAGCGTTCCGGGATTACTCCTACGAGCTTCGGCCGGCGCGAGGAGGGACTGGTCGAGTGTCGGGAGTAGACTCGACGGGAAACTCGGCTCGGCGGCTCGATCAGCTCCGCATCAACGCTTTCGGCGTGACCCTGCTCTTACACGCATCACTGTGGTCAGACGGCTCGCGTCGAAGCGATCCGTCGGCCCACCCTTGGTGATCAGCGAGCAGGCGCCGTGAGGGGCCGTACCGTCCGGATCGAGTGGGTGGTGTAGCGGGCGAGGTCGGCCGGTTCGTTCGCCCCGGCCACATACGCCATGAGCTCGGACGTCTCCCCGGTCGCGTCCGTGGCGCCCGTGTAGCCGAGCATGACCGTCGGGTCGGTGAGCCGGTCCAGCGAGATCAGCCGATCGGCGACGTCGCCGCTGAAGCGGGGACCCAGCGTGCCAGCCGGTACGGGGTCGAACCCGAGCCGCGCCTTGAACGGGGACAGGCCCGGCTTGACCATGTGCCCGTACAGGTTCGGGTCGTCGCCCAGGGTCACCCGGCCGAACCCCTGCTCGCGGGTCACCCGGAAGGCCCGCGTGTGCAGCACCCTGGCCAGGCTCACGTTGCGCCACTTCGGATCCACGGCCGAGAACCGCAGCAGGACCGCGTCGAACTCGGTCGACCGCTGGCAAAGACAGCCGCCGACCAGGTCCTCACCCTCGAACGCGAAGATGGCGAAGTAGTCGCCGCCGTGGAGTACGGAATCCCTGGCCTGCCGGGCGAACGCGACGCCGTACGCCATGTCATCCACGCGCCGCTCGTACAGGTCGAGGAAGATGTCCAGGTGGCCCTCGACGACCGGCTCCTGCACCTCCAGTCGGAGCCTGGCTCCCTCGGCGTGGCTCCACGCCCGGCGCACATCCTGACGGCTCTTGCGAGGCAGCCGCTCGGCGTACTCGGCGTCACTACCGGCACTGGGCGTGAGTCAGGTCAGCCGCGCCGGCTTGCAGATGAATCCGGCCGCGGCCAGGTCGTCCCAGGACGATCGCGGTGGATCCGTGACCCGTACGAGAGCCGCACCCGCCGTCGGGAAGTCTCCCGGATCCGCAAGCGCCTGGTCGATCGTGGCCTCAAGGATCGGCCTCGGCTATTCAGATCGAATCTAACGTATCGAGGCCGATGAAGGAAAGGTGCACCTGACCTGCAAGGATATGAGTGTCTAGGTCATGTCCACAGCAGAACAGGGTGCACCTTTCTGGTGAGTAAGAGTAGCGGGTGGGATCAGCGGCTGGTCGTCGACTCGGGCGGGAACGGCCTGGTCGGGCACGCGGGTGCGGTGCTGCTGCGTAAATGCGCGGACCGGACCGGGTTGACCAGCGGGTTGAACGCTGTGCTCACGCGTGGTGGCGGGCCGGGCTGGTGGGATCGGGGACGGTTCTGGTGTCCCTGGCCGTCGCGATCGTGCTCGGCGCGACGAGCATGTCCGACATCGAGATGCTCACTCATCAGGGCCTGATCTTCGGTGAGCCGCCCTCGGAAGCGACCGTGCGCCGCGCTCTGTCCGGGCTCGACGAGGCAGCCCTGAAACGGATCGGTAAGGCACGGGCGAAGGTCCGGGCCCGGTCTGGGATCTCCTGGCCCGCCGCACGCAAGGGTTTCCGTGGCTTACCGTGGCCGGGAAACTGTTGATCGGATGGGTGGTCATCGACCTGGACGCCACCTTGATCACCGCCCACAGCAACAAGCAGGGCGCGGCCGCCACCTTCAAAAAAGGATTCGGATTCCATCCCCTCGGCGAATGGTGTGCGAACACCGGCGAGGCCCTGGCGATGCTGCTACGGCCTGGTAAGGCCGGCTCGAACACCGTCGCCGATCACGTCCAGGTCCTCACCGACGCGATCGCACAGCTGCCCGCCGGCTATCGCCGCAAGATCCTCATCCGCGTCGACGGGGCCGGCGCCACTCGTGAACTCCTAAAACTCTCCCGCAGATCGGATTTTCAGCAGAGGGCTATGAGTCGAATCGTGGATGCGGCTGGCCGGGGCTCAGGTGACCGGCAGCCCGTTCTCCAGGTACCTGGTGAACCCGTGGCCGCGTGCTTCCCGGGCCGCGGCGACGCGTCGGGCCAGCAGCGCCGGCAGGCGTTCATTAGCCGCCGGCTGGTCGCACCAGGACCAGGTGCGCAACTCGGTCGGCGGCAAGACGATCTGGTCCGTCTGCTCGGACGTGAGCGTGCCCGCGTCGAAGACGAACATGACCCCCTCGGTGCGGCCAGGCTGCGGTGGCACCCAGTCCATGACCAGCAGCCGGCCGGGCGTCAGGGCCAGCCCGAGTTCCTCACGGCACTCCCGGACCACCGCCTGGTAGGGCGACTCGTCGGCCTCGACGCACCCACCGGGGATCTCCCACGAGGCCTTGTATGCCGGCTCGACAAGCAGCACTCGACCGTGGGGATCGGTCAGGAGCAGCCCTGCGGCCATCCGCTTGCGAGGTAGATCGGCGGTGAAGTCACGGCGTTCGGCGGGCATGAGTCGACCGTAGGACGCCAGCCGTCCGACACGCCCGCCGCGCCGTGCCACGACATTGTCGGCAGATTCCGCTGCCGACTCCGACAAGACGGCGACATCGTCGGCCGCGCGTGACCTCTACCGGCGGCCAACGCAGCCACTAGGCTGCCCGGCTGTCGACCAAACCCCGCTACCCCCGACAGCCCTCAGTAACCGACCAGGAATTGTCGGAGGCGGCGGATACGGTCTGCCCGCACCGTGACCGCATCTCGGCACCGCCAGGGGGTGGCAAACCATGGCCGACGACGAGATCACGACGGCACGGCGCGCACTCGGCCGCCACCTCGCACAGCTGCGCAAGCAAGCCAACCTCACCCAGCAGGGCCTCGCCCGGCTCGTGCAGTACGGCCGCAGCTCCGTCGCCAACACCGAGACCGGCCGCCAACACCCCGAGCGCGAGTTCTGGGCACGCTGCGACACCGCCCTGCACACCGACGGCACCCTCACCCAGGAGTACGACTGCCTCACCAGGCGAATCCAGCGGCACCAACCACAGTCACCGTCGGTCCCGTCGGCGAAGAACCCGAACCGGCCGAAGCCCGTCGCCAGCACCGATTCCAACGACAGCGGAGAAGGTGAATCGGCTCTCTGGGAAGACGAGAACAGCATCAACGCCCGACGGGCTGCGCTTAAGTCCTGCAATGACGAAGACGCCCGGCTCAGCTACCTCGAAGACGAGGTCCGACAGGCGATCGCCGACGATGAACGCCTTCCGCCAGCAGTCCGCCTGGCGCGCCTGCGGCCGTTGCGTACCTGTGTGGATGAGCTCATGGCCGGGCAACAGCACCCACCACAGCGCGCCCGGCTCTACACCGTCGCCGTTCACCTGTCCGGGCTGCTCGGCGCCCTCGCCCTGGACCTGGGCGCGACCCGTGTCGCGCACGCCTACGCCGCCGAAGCCTTCGACCTCGCCGAAGCCGCGCAGCAACCTGAGGTGCGGGCAACACTGATCGCACTACGCCGAAAACATCCCGCCTTATCGATGGACAGTCGGGCCACGGCTTACCTGCGCGATGATGCGTCGGGGGCCGGCGGTGCCGGGTAAGCACCGAGTCGGAGGAGGGCAGATAGACCCGGCCGTACGAGAGCTCCGAATTGTGGGAAGGTGGGGCCACATGGGCTTCTTCGACCGCCAGGTAGCGGCATCGGACGTCGAGCCAGAACCGATCAGAGAGCCTCGTCCCGCCTGGATGAAGCCCGAGGCGGTGATCCCCAGTGTAGTGGCCGAAAGCCACGTGCTGGTCCACACCGATCGCGTCGCGGTCGCGATCAGCGGTCTACTCGCCTACCCTGCGGGCTTTGAGTTCAGCGTGACCGCGGTTCTGCGCACGCCGGATCGTCGGGTTGACCTGATGCACCACCACCGGGTCGGGTACTGGGCCGGGCAGCCCGTGCCAGCTGATTTCCTCCGGGTGGGTGTGCAGTTCGCCGACGGGAGCACCGTCACCAACATGGATCGGCGCTCACTCACGCCGATGGATGCTGAGCCCCCTGGCCGGTTGTTGTTTCCGGGCAACGCTGAGTCGGACGCCCGGCGGCATGTGGCGCACTACTGGGTCTGGCCGCTGCCGCCGACCGGGCCCGTCACCTTCGTCTGCGAGTGGCCGGCGTACGACATGCCCGAGTCGCGGCTGGAGGTCGACGGCCAGGTGATCCTCGATGCCGCCGCGCGGGCAGTCCGGCTCTGGCCCGACACCGACGAGACGACCGGCTAACCACGCTCGGACCCGACGGCACGCTTTGGTACCCGGGAGTGGCTGAGGTCTGGGGGAGGGTCACGCCTTCGCTGTCACCTCCGGCCGGTGTCCGCAGGTCGGGCAGGCTTCGTCGAGGACTCGTCGACGTACGGTCCGGTGTCGTGCGGCCTGACCGGCGAGCGCCGCGGCGAGCAGCGCTGCACCGGCGAGGAAAATCGATCCGGTTGTGGTGGCGAAGGCCGCCGGGCTGGGTCCGCCGCCGCTGGTACCCCAGATCGCCTGGCTGAGCTGGTCGGCACCGAACAGGCCGGCCGGGGTGGCGAGCAGCAGGGCCGCCCAGAGGCCGGCGTCGTCGGCGCGTAGAGCGCGGCCGAGGCCGACGAGCAGGACCAGTGTGAACATCAGCCCACCAGCCATCGCCAGCAGCTCTGGGGTCGAACTGTACGAGGTGAACATGTTGCCGCCGTTCTCGGCGGCGCTCAATGCCATGGATGCGGCTGTTATGCAGCCGGCGGTGAACGGCGGCAGGCTCCGTGCGACCCAGCCGGGGTGGGAGGGCAGCGCGAGGGTTGCCAGGCCGAGCGCGGCGGCGGGGAGTAGCACGAACAGCGGCGGCCCGGGTTGTCCGATGAAGGCGGCCACGGGCGGCACGGCGACAGTCAGCAGGAGAGCGCCGGCCGCGGCGGTGCGGGTCCAGGATCCGGGCAGCGCCGTGGCGGTGAGGCCGACGAGAAGCCAGCCCAGCCAGATGACGGCGCCGAGAGTCTGGACCGGGCCGACCGGGTCCAGTCGGGCGAAGCGGGGGTCTTCAAACTCGACCTGCAGGAGTAGGAAGGTCGCGACCGCGATGAGGGTGTTGAGCGCGGCGGTTGCGGCCAGTGGGAAGGCGGCGGCCAGTCCGAGGGCGCCGTACCCGCGCAGCCGCTCTCGGAGTCCGGCGCCGAGCAGGTCGAGGGCGTCGTGTGGGGAGGGCCAGCGCCGCCCCGGTTCGACGGTGTCGAGGTACGTCCCGACGATCTCGTCGCCCCGGTCGGCCTGGTAGGCGCCCGGGTAGGCCCGCAGCAGCCGCCGGTAGCGGGACTCCAACGGCGACCCCGCCTGTTCCGGCGCAGGGTTGGGCTGGTTCATGCGGGGCCTCCGGTCGGTCGAAGGATGGGGCGGGCCGCCGCCGCCCCGGGAAGTTTGAGGGGGCCACGTGAGGTGCCGCCGACGGCGGGGATGCCGGCGGGCCGGGCCCGCAGTCGCTGGCTGGCGGCCTCGACGTTGCGGCGTAGCCGTTCGGTCTCGGCGGTGAGCACGGACCGGCCGTTTTCGGTGAGCCGGTAGTAGCGGCGTAGTCGTCCCTCGACGACCTCCTCGTGGTCCCGCTCCACCAGCCCCTCGTCAGTGAGGCGATCGAGTGCGCCGTAGAGGGTGCCGGGCCGCAGCGCTAGCCGCCCATCGGAGAGGGCCGCGACGTCGCTGATGATGCCGTAGCCGTGCATGGATTCCCGCGCGAGCGCGGTGAGGATCAGGAAGGTGGGCTCTCGAAGTGGCGTGGGTGTGGCCATGCCCTCAATGTATCGGTGATGAAGCTATATCGGTGACAAAGTTGTTAGAAACGCCGCGCGGTTGGTGCCGCCGCCTAGGTGCGATCAGTCACGGTCATCTCGCGGCTCGGTGAGCTGGCCGTGATCTTTTCGCAGATGCTGAGCAGCTCAGGGTGGTTGCGCAACTTGGTGTACCCCTGGGGAGGATGGAATGCGCCCAGCTGAGCCCTGAGCTGCTCCAGCGACAACCCGGGGTACTCCGCGACTCGTTGGATCGGGATCGCGAAGGCCTGGTCCCGGTCCTGTACGTACTCGAGCACCGAGGCGCCGTTGCCGGGGCGAGACCGTTCGGCGATCTCGGCAATTCGTTCCGGAGTGTCGATGATGGCGGGCCCGAGGTCGATCACCGCGCCGAGCCGGGCGACGGGCCAGGTGAGGTAGACGTACCAACGCGCTGACTGGCCGGTCAGGAACCGGCGTCGGAACTCGTGCGTCTTCTCGCCTGCCCAGAGGAGGTCGTAGTACAGGGGATTCAGCGACATGAGGATGGGCTCGCGGCCGCCGTCAGCCGCGCCGCCGTTCCCGAATGAGCTCGGTTGGCCGCTACGAGAGATCACGTTGCTGACCGTGCCAGGATCTCCGAGGCCAATTGCGCCACCGGCAGCTGACCATCCAGCACCACCGTGTCGGCCGGCAGCACGCTGACAGCTGCAGCGCAGCGGGCTACCTGTTCCAGCCGCCAAGCACGCACCTGCGCATCACGATCCGGGTCATCCGGCCAGACCGACTGCGCCGCGATGCGCGTCCGTAGGACGCCGGTGGGCACGTCGATGAAGAAATGGTCGACAAGCACGTCGTGGGCCCGCAGCTGGCCGAAAATCTCGTCAAGATACGACGGCACCACCACGGTCATCGGTACGACAAGCGTCCGTCCGTACTCCTCAAGCAGCGCTGTTGCCGTATCCGCGACGCTACGCCGCCATACCCGCAGGTCTTGAAAATCGCCGCTCACGGGTGGCGGAACGATCTCGCGGAGCATGAACCCTGGCAACTCCGCATCGAACATCAGCAGCCGAGGGTCCTCCATCGTCAACTGCTGCGACAGAGTCGTCTTCCCAGCGCCGAACGCACCGTTGATCCAGATCATGCCCGCGTGTCGCTCCTCAGGCATCAAACGGCTGCACTACTACTTGACCTAACGAGGGGGTGGCTCGCCCAGTTGAGGGCGGCCGGTTCACCGCCAGCGAGGAGATCGTAAGAAGACCATGAGTCTCTGCCAGCACCGCTATGTTCTCGGCGTGGGCATCCCGGGGCTGGTGCCCGTTGGACAGTAGGCGAACTCGGACTTGGCCCGCGGCGAGCCCGTTGGTCCCATGCCTGGATCTGTTCCGTCACAGCCGCAGCGGCGTTCTTTCCGTGCGGCCCGAACGCGTGGGCACCGAGTTCGGCCTCCGATTCATTGTCGGTCGGACGCCATGCCCGGTAGGCGATCAAGTCGCCGCGGGCAACCCCGAATGAGAACCACCGACGCTCGGCAGCCAGTTCGGCACCGTCATCGGCCTCACTCGCCCGCCCGTGCGTCCGTGCGTCCGTGCGACGATGGTTCTGTGAACCACCGCAGCGCCGGCTTGGTGATCTGGGACGTTGACGGGACCCTCATCCCCGCGGACTTGCGCTGGCTGACGCGCGCCATCGCTCGCGCGTACGGTCTCGCGGAGTCCGCGGTTATCTTTCCTGACAAGAAGGTGCATGGGTATACGGACGAGTCGATCGCCATCGACACGGCGATCGCTTCGGGCGTCGACCCGTTAGCTGCGGAGGCGGGCATACCCGCCTTCCGTCAGGCCATTGCCGCGGTCATGCAAGAGGACCGGCAGGAGCTCGCTGAGGTCCAGCCGCCGTATCCAGGTGCTGCGGCGAGCATCGCGGAGTTGCACGACCGTGGCTTCATCCAGACCGTGCTGACCGGCAATCTGCGATCGGCCGCCGAGGTAAAGCTGCACGTGGCGGGCTTGGATGAGTTTCTTGATCTCCGCATCGGCGGGTTCGGTTCAGACGAGCGCGATCGCTTTCAGCTTCCGGCAGTCGTCGCCCGACGCTACTCCGCGATCTACGGTGATCAGCTCGATTCTGCGCGCGTCATCGTCATCGGGGATGCGCCCAACGATATCGCCTGCGCGCGCCATGCCGACTTTCATATCGCCGTCGTCGCTCACCGAATTGGACGGCAAGAGTTGACTACCTACGAACCTGACCTGGTGTTCGACAGTCTTGAACCAAAGAAGGTGGTGGCTGCCGTCAGTTCGCTGTTGATGTCGGGTGGGTCGTCGACTGCCTGTTAGCCGCTCATCTGCTCTTCAAGTTCGAGCATAACCAGCGTCAGTTGTCGCCGATCCGAAACAGCGGCACGTCGTAGAGGCTCGCCTCGGGGATACGACGCATGACGGGCGCAGCGACCTCGAGAATCAGCATCTCGGTCAGGAACTGGACCGTAGCGGCGAGCAGGTGACTGGTGGGGCCGGTCGCGCTGTGCTCCTTGAGCCCGACGCTGACGTGGATGTGCGCCGAGATCCGGTCGTGGGCGTCGTCGTAGGCGATGGTGCCGCCGCCGAGCGCTTCGACGTTGGTCAGGTGCACCCGGTCCCAGACCGGGGCTTGGGGGTCGTCCAGACGCTGGCAGGTGCCGACGATCTCGACCGTGCTGAACCCGGCGATGAAGACGGGGATGTAGCCGTGCCGGATGCCGTTGGTGCGGCAGGCGTCGGCGAGGGCGGTGAAGAAGTCCTCGCCATGATCGAAGGTGACGCCGATCATCCGTCCGGGCGTGAGGTCATGGCTGCGCATACTGAGGCACTTCCGGTCGGGTTGGTCGGGGGAGTGGCTGTGGTGGGTCCAGCCGGGGACGCATGCCCGTCAGAGGTGAAGAATCCTGTCGTAGTCTTCGTCGTACCAGCCGTCGGTGTTGTGCTTCTGGATGGTCCCCGCGACGCGTGTCAGCATCAGCACGTCGCCGTTGAGGGTCAGGGCGGCGTCTTCAGCTCTGCCGGTGAGGATTCTGGCCACGGTCGCCAGCATGTGGGCCTTGCCCGTGTCGACCAGGGTGTCCTTGCGCATGTAGAAGCTGACGTCGACGTAGGTCTCCGGCTCCCATTCCCACAGAGCGCCACCGTCGTCCTCGGCGCTGTAGTAGCCGTGCCGGCCGCCGGTGATGTCCACGACGTACCCGTGCTCGTCGTTCAGGTCGGCGCTGAGCATCCTGCCGCCGGACGCCGTGGACGTCTCGACTGCTCCGGGAGCAGCAAGCTCCGCTACCTGTTTGAGTGGGATGTTGCCCGCCAGCGTCAGCCGGTACTCGACAGCCATTTGCACCCCTTCATCAGTCTCGCCGGATGATCTGAATGATCGCACCGTCGCGCGTTACCGCTGCCAGTTCCTTCAGCCCTGTGATGGGCCAGTCGTGGAACTGCTTGTGCAGGGCGGCGAGGTCGCCCCGCCAGTCGTGGAGGTTCAACATGACGCGTTGGGTCTGCTCCGTGTCGACCTTCCTGGACACCGCGCTCCAGACGGCGCGGGCCGGCACGGGAGCAGTGGGCGCGTAGCAGTCGAAGACATGCCCCTCGATGAGGAAGTCGGGTGCCTTTTCCGGCCTCCCAGAATCCCCGGTTTCGAGTCGCGCGTCCGCGACCTCCTGCCTCGTGGGGTTCTGGTGAACCCGGTACCCCTTGCCGGCGACCCTGTCGGCACACTCGTTCTCCAACTCCAGGGCACGCCGCTCCCGCGGCTTCTCGTTCGCGGAAATCCGGGTTCGACGTCCGGTAGGCGACCCGCCGACGACGCCGGTGGGACGCCTGGTCCACGGGTTTGACGCGTCAGTCTCTGTGAAGACCGTTCCGCCCAGGGTGGGGGTCGTCGGGGATGGGCTGCCGGTGGTAGCAGGGGCGGGGCTGGCCGGTGGATGACCGCCAGCCCCCGTCAGTTTCCCGACGACCCCAACTGCCGGGCCTGCGCGATCGCCCCTTCGATGGCCTGCCGGGCCCCGCCGGTGCGCTGAACGACCAGCACCAGGACCTGCTTGATGGCCTCCAGAGCCTGCAACAGCGGCCCGGGCTGCCCACCCTGCAGGACCACGGCGACGAGCTGCTGCGCCTCACCGACTCCGGTGATGACCCCGGCCGCCGCCTCACGAGCAGCGTCCACGGCGCTCAGCACGGGCGCCAACCCGGCGATCGTCTCCTGCGGGGTGGCCTCGTTCGGCACCGCCGCGGTCGCCTTCGTCGCCTCACCGATCGAACCGGCAAGACTTCCCAGGCCGCCCTGGATGCCCGTGATCGCGTTACGCACCCGCGCCACACCCGCCGCCACGGCGACGAAGCCCGCACCCGCGGCCCGCAACGCCACCTCCTGCGCCTGACTGTCGGCGGCGGCTGCCAACCCCTGCGCGCGTTCGACTCCGGTCATCATCGCGCGGAGTTCACCGGTGATCTTCTCGATCTGCGACACGTGGGCGGCATCCCCAATCGATGACAGTAGAAGTGCTCGACAGCTGAAACTACCTGGCGTTCCTAGGGGCTGACCGCCCCGTGTCAGCCCGTCGCCGGTATCGGTCTCGACGAGGTCGAGGAGGCGGTGGGCCGCGTTGATCGCGGGCGCAGGACCTCGGCGGCGGCTTGGTCGACGCGTTCGTCGAGGATCTGCCGCAGCGTGACGATCTCGACGCCGGATGGAAAACCCAAGTGTCGAGTGATGGCGGCACGGCGCGGTCGATCACAGCGGGCCTTGCGCTGGCTTCATGTCCGCCAGTCCCGTCTGTTTGCGGACACTCCTGCTCCTACGTCGGCGCGGCCGTTCCTGGGACTCGGGAGGCGGAGAGACTCGAGGATCGCCGCGCAGTTGGATTCGGTCGACATGGAAATGTCAAGTCGCTGCGTTGGCAGGCCCGGCCAGTCGCCGAAGGTATGCATCTCTGTGGCCAATGCTTGCAAATACCCCAGGTATCCGGGCGTCACGGTCTGAGACGATGTGAGGCGCGGAAGGGCCGTCCGGAGCGCTTCCACGCCGTCCCCAAGTTCGATCGCCACGCACGGGTGGAGGTCGGTGAGCGCTCGGACCGAGGTGGCCAGACGTTCCCGAAGTGGTTCGATTGCCGTGCGTCGTTCGTAAGCGTGGGCGCGGGCGGACGCGTAGACGGTCTTCGGCCCGCGATCAACCAGGTGCACGTGGTCTTGTGCGACGCTCAGGTCGCGGAGGTCGTCGAGGCGATCAATCATTGCCGTGATGAGCGCTTCTGCGACGTCCAGACCAGTGGTACTGACGACCCAGGAGGCGAACTGTTCCGCTGCGGCGATCGTGGGGAGATAACGCCACAGTGGGCTGGAGACGACTGCTTCGGCGCCGCTGCGGTTCAGGGCGGCGGCAAGGTGTCCGATGAGAGTGGTCTTCCCGCTGCCGTCGATCCCGTCGACGAAAATGATCATAGGGATGCCGATTCTTCGAGCATGCTCCTCACGGCCACGAGCGCACCTGGCACCCGTACAGCGAGCCGATTGGCCTGTGCTGCGTCGTCTGCGCCTGCACGGCGGTAGGCGTCGTAGTCTTCAAGGAGCGATCTGAGTTCGGTGCCCGGCCAGTCGCGCAGCGCCTCGATCACCTCGGGAAGCCGCAGGCCGACCTCTGGCGCTCGATGTGCGACAAGCAGCCGACCGGCGCTCGACAGCACCGACAACACCCGGCGTGCGGTGTCCTCGCGCTCCGATTCTGTGTGGTGGCTGGCGGCCAGACGGGCGACGGCAAACTCGTGCAGTACGCCAACATCACCAGCGAGATCGGTCAGTTCTGAGGTGGCGGCCGGTGTAGGGGCGGTGGCACCTGCGATCACGGCGGTGTCGAGCCCTACACGACGCAGCACCTCCCGCATCTTCATGTCGTAGAGCGGACCGAGGCGACGGGCGTCGCCCCCGTGGCTGTCGGCGAGGTGCAGCGACGCTCGAGAACCGTGGCGTCGGGCCGCTTCACTGACGATCTCGTGGAGCGACGTGGCGGCGGACGAGGTGGGGGGCAGGTTCCAAGCGATGAAGTCGACGTCGCTCCAGCCCTCGATGAAGTCTCCTCGTGCGGCCGATCCGCACAGCCCCACCCCGGCATCCGGATGCCCGGCGATGACGGCCTCGGCCTCTGCCGCCACCTGGTTGACCAGGTAACTGAGCTTTCGGCTGAACGGCAGGGGATTAGCGGCACGCCAGGTGATGACGGCAAGGGCGCGATCCAGCACCTGCTGGAACTGGGGATGGCTGGCGGCCTGCCGGGCGGCGGGAGCCTCGAGCCAGCGGGCCTGGACGAAGCCTTCGTCACGGGCCGGCGTTGTGGTGATGGTGGACGTCGAGAAGAGGAACCAGTCGACGATCTTCGCCGCTGGCGTGCCGTCGTTGTCGGTGAACGTGTAAGCCTCCTGCCCGAGATACGCGCTGTAGTGCGTGTCGGTGAGGCCGGCTTCCTCGGCCACCTCCCTCTTGGCTGCGAGGAGTGGTGCCTCGCCTGGCTCCAGTCGGCCTTTCGGCGCGACGGTCTGTCGTTCACCGGTCTTTCGGACCTGATCGAGGAGCAGGACTTGTGGAGAGCTGAGGTCGTCGGTCGCGACGACGGCACCGGCGGAGGTGTATCGACGAGTCATGGCTGGATGCCTCCTGAGGATGTCTGCATGGTCTGGAACGCGTCCCGGAGACGAGCCCTGAAGGTGATGATGTTGGCAGTGTTGTCGATCCAGTGATCGGCAATCGCGCGCCAGGCCGGAAGCTGTTCGTGGACGCGTTTCCGCTCGTCTTTGCGTCGGATGATGCGTCGGGCCTCGTCGGCGGTCAGCCCTCGGGCCCGCGCGAGGCGTCTGACGCGGACGAGTTCTGGTGCGGTGATGAAGATGATCGAGCATGGTGCTGGCCACGTTCGCTTCACAGTCACAGCCAAAGCGGCATCGATGAAGCTCTCGACTGCCAAGGGGGCCTCGCCGCGGTCGGTTAGTGCGAGGAGTTTCGCGACGAACTCGTCGTACCCGAAGCCTTCCCGCGTCTCCACGCCCTCGTGGTAGGCCTGCCGGCCTGAGCTGAGTTGCACGAGGACCGTCCTGATCTTGACGCGGCGGGAGCCGAGGGCGGCCAGGTACTCGCCCGCGCTCGACTTTCCGGCCTCGCTGGTGCCGGCGAGGAGGAGCATCGGTGGCGCGGCCGGCTGCCGTATCACGAATCTCCTCTTGTCCGACGGATCACCGCGGCAACACTGGTGGGCAAATCGTCTGGCTTGCCGATGCCGACGCCGACGCGGATGACCGGTACAGCGGCAAGCGCGTCGAGCGCCATCTCCCCGAAGTTGAATGCGGGAAGACTGCGGCTGATGGTGACCTCGTCAGCCGAGGAGAAGATCGAGACGTGGTCAAGAGTCGGGTCGCGTAGCTTCGCCTCGTGGTCGGTCACCGCCGCGCGCAGCAGATCCCGGGCTGCGGGAGTAGGCGTCTCGCGCAGTTCACCCGCCGCAAGACCCTGATCCGGAATGACGATGAGGCTCAGCGGCAGCGGGCGGTGTCCGGCCGTGGTGGGGGTGGGAAGATCCACCGGGTAGAGGAGCCGTTCGGTGGCGTGAGGTGCCAGCAGCGGCGCCATGTCGGCGCGTACGTGCCAGGGCAGGGTGGGCATCGGCACCACGCAGGGCTGACGGCAGGGGAAAGCGGTGAAGGCGAACTCATCGACCAGGAGGCTGCCTCCGTGAGCGGCGACGCCCAGCGCGAGTGATGTCTTGCCCTGCCCGCGTCCGCCGTCCAGCACCGCGATGGCCGACCGTCCGCCGTCTATGGTCACCGCACTCCCGTGCAGGAGCGTCAGCTCGCCGTCCCCCATGACGGCCAAGGAGCGTGCCGCGGCCTGGAGCACTCCGATCTCCAACGTGGGTGGATCGCCCGCCAGCTCTGCGGCCAGTTCCAGGAGGACCTCACCTCTACTGACGTCGACGGTCAGCCGGGTTCGGTGCCCGTCACGTACCTGCATGACCTGCCCGGCCGGCATGGTCGGCAGTTCCGTGTCAGCGAGTCGGGCGACGAACCGCCGTAGGCAGCGTGGTGCCGACTCAGCGATCCGGATCTCCAGCGCGTGGTCGCCGACTCTCAACAAGCTCATGACCGCTCCCCGGGCTTGCGGAGGACGAGCCACATCGAGTACCGGCGGTGTCTGCCGCGTACCGGGGGCGCGGGGGCCGACAGGACACCCTCCTCCGACGTCACGGTCGCGTACTGCCGGATCCCGCATATCGCCGCGAGGAGGTACAGCTCGTGGGCGGTGGTGAGGTGGGCGTAGCCGGGTGCCGCTCCGCTGGTCTTGTTGGCGAGGTAGATGATGTCGCGCGCTGGCAGGGGCCGCGAGCCGGTGCGGCGCTGCCCCCGCCATCGCGCGGCGCGGGCGGCCAGGTCCAGCAGATTGGCGATACACACAAGCCCGAGCCGGCCGGCGTAGTACCAGTTGAACGTCTCCACCAGGACGGTGCCTCCCGGGGCACACACCCGCCACATCTCGTGCAGGGTCTCAACCCGTTCGGCCTCGGTTGCCAGCGCGTTGAAGGAGAAGCGCAGGCACCACACCTGGTCGAAACGGTCCGCTGGTAGTGGCAGGGCGTTCATGCTGCCGTGCACGAAGGTGCCGTTCGGGCACGCGGCCCGGGCAACTGCCAGAGCCACCTCGTTGATGTCGACGCCGACGATGTCGCCGCCCAATACGGTTATCGCTTGGGTGACGCGACCGGCACCGCATCCCACATCGAGGATTCGCGCCCCCGCACCGAGCCGGTGATAGAGCGCCTCCTCGCAGGGGCGCAGCCTTGCGTTGTTGTAGAACGACGTCTCGCCCGCGTAGTGGACCTGGTTCAGGGCGCGGATCATGGCTGCGTAATCGATCTCGGTGATGCCGCCGTGGGTAGTCGTCATCGCAGTCCCAGTCCTCGGTGGACCTGCAGCGTGCTGCCGGTGGTGTACGACGCCTTCGGTGAGAGCAGGAACATGATCGTGTCCGCCACCTCTTCCGGTTCACCGCAGCGCCCGAGGAGGCAGCGGTGACCGGCGGCCTGGTCGGGGGTCATCTGGGTGACGATCGCAGTTGGCACGAGCATGTTGACGCGGACTTCGTGCTCCACTGGCACCTCCCAGGGTCGTGGAGAACCAGGGCTGATCTGACGAGTGGTCGCGCCCCGTTCTCCTCACACTCGCCCTCAAAGTTGCCGTTGTGAATGCCGAGCATGCGGACGAAGGCACTGTCCGCATGCGGCGCGCCTTCTGGGTCGACGGTCATGTAGCGCAGTTCCCGGCGATCCTGGTTGCGCCGCGCTGGACACTGGGTGACCCTATGTGCGCGATGTCCACGCTGCTCAATGCCATCGGCGACGCGCAGCCCGAAAGGCGGTGTCATGGGCCAGACCCCGCGAGCGCTCCAGCCATCCCTGTCCGAGCGCCATTTCTTCGGCGCCGAACTGCGCCGACTGCGCGAGCGCGCCAACCTCTCGCAGGCGCGGCTCGGAACCATGATCCGCTTTAGTGCCGATCTCGTGCGTCGGGTGGAAACAGCCGACCGGTTTCCCTCCCGCGAGTTCGTCGAGGCCTGCGACAAGGCGCTGGTGACCGGCGGCTCCCTGATGCGCCTGCTACCGCTGCTCGGCAGTAACCGGACCAGCGACGGCAAGCCGAGCACCCCCTCACCGGCCGGCGGCGGCCTCAGCAGCGCGCTGTCCAATCGCCCGACAGGAACGTTGGGGCTGGTTGAGATGGTCGCTCGGGTTCCGTTCCAACCCGGTGTCCTGGACAGCGCCGCCCTTGACTGGCTGAACGCTGCGGCGGGACCCCGGCCGCCCGTGGCCGGACGACCCGGCTCGCCTGACCATGTTGACGAAGAGGATCTTCATTCGGCGGAGACCGCTCTGGCGATGTTCCGGCAGTTGGACCACACCCACGGCGCCGGACGAGTCCACGCGCAGGTGCAGCGGTACGTCGAGGGCGAGCTGAACCGGCTGTTGGCGAATACCCCCACCTCTGACGCTGTTGGTCGCCATCTCTACACGCTGGCGGCGGGATTCTTCGAGCTCTGCGGGTACCAGGCGGTTGACACTGGCGCCCACGGCCTCGCCCAGCGCCGTTACCTTCGCGCTCTGCGTCTGACGGAAGCTGCCGAGGACCGCCCGTACGGCAGCTACCTGCTCGCCGTGAACATCGGTCACCTCGCGCTGCACTGCGGGCACCCCGAGCCGGCACGCAGGATGGCGCTGACGGCGGTGAGAGGGAGCGAGACCCAGGCGACTCCCGCTGTGGCAGCCGCACTGCACGCGGTGGTGGCACGCACGCACGCCCGCCTCGGACGCGAACGCGATTGCCTGACCCACTTCGACATCGCGGAGAAGCAACTGGCCCGTAGCAAGCCCGAGGACGAGCCTCCGTGGATCCGGTACTTCGACGCGGCGTACCTCGCCGACGAGATCGCCCACTGCTTCCACGACCTGGGCCGACCGCAGCACACCCAGCAGCACCTGGGCGAGGCCCTCACCGCGCTGAGTCCCACCCATGTCCGGCGACTCGCCATCGACACCGCGCTCCTGGCCTCGTCGCTGGCCGCCGCCGGCCGCATCGACGAAGCCTGCGCCGCCGCACGCGAGGCAGTCGACTACGCCGCACGAACCACCTCACACCGCTGCCTGCAGCGCATCGTCGAGGTACAGGTCGACCTCGAGCCCTATCGGTGTGAGCCCGAGGTCCGCGAGTTCGGCGAGTACGTGCGTCACCGACTACCGCTGGCGGCTGTGTAACCCCTGTCGATCGTTGGCTGCATCCGCCATCACCGAGCGGTAGTGAGCCAACTCCGCCTCCAGCGCCGCGCCCGCTCGACGGGACGACGCCACATAGTGGCCGACATCAGCAAGAAGCAGCACCTCGGGCGCCATGCCGCGAGAGGTTAGCTCCTCGGCGAGTTCGCGCACATCTTCGACCACGGCCACCTCGTCGGCGGTGCCGTGAATGAGCAGCACTGGCCGTTGGACATCGGCGGCTCGGACCCGACCAGCGCCACCTCGTAGCCGCACCGCGTGCGCGCGCTGGAACCGGGGCACCGTCTTCGCCCACCGCTCGGGATCCACGATCGCCGACACGGCGGTGGCGGCGGTGAACGGGCCGTCCTGGGCCACCGCGTGCAACGCCGTGTATCCGCCGGCGCTGGCACCACGGATGAACACCTGCCCTGGCACCGCCTGCCCCGCCGACAACAGGTGCACCGCCACCGCCGCGCAGTCATCGACATCGTCCAGACCCCACCGGCCGTACAGCGATTCCCGGAACACCCGGCCGTACCCGGTGCTACCCAGATAGTCGACATCCACGACGGCGAACCCGCGACTGGTGATGAACTGCGCCTGCCAGTCCAGGCGCAGCAGGCAGGAGGCGGTAGGCCCAGGATGGGCCCGCACGATCACCGGTGCCCGCCAGTCCGCAGCTGCGCTCGTCGGCGGATACACCAGGGCAAGCACCTCCCGACCATTGGCCACTGGAACGCGAAGCTCGGTCGGCGCCGATACTCGCGCCCCGTCGAGTCCGGCGTGCTCCGACCTGGCAAGCACCTCCACCTGGGGATCGGCGTCAGCCAGGTCGATCAGCGCGACCTGCGGGGCCGCGGTCGGCGATGATCCGATCAACGCCACCGTCGTCCCTTGCACGGCCAGGTACGGTTTGATCGACGTGTACGGGAGGCCGATCGGGCGGATAGTGCCGTCGGGCTCGATGATGACGAGGCGGTGTCGCGGCCCCTCCTGCACCGCCACGACGATCCGACCGTCGTCGAGGAAGCCGTAAGACGCGTAACCCAGCTCCCATGGCTCCGCGGCGCACTCGCCCGCGATCGGCGCCACCGCCTCCACCTTGAGCCCGTTCCACCGGTAGAGGTTCCACCAGCCATTGCGGTCCGACACGAAGTACAACGCCCCGTCGGGTCCCCACCGCGGCTCCACCGCAGACTCATCAGGGCCCCCGGCGAGCCTCACTGGGTCCTCGACCCCACCGTGCGGTGAGTAGGCGGCGGCCCACACCTCACACGCGTCCCAGGGCATGTCGTGCTCGCTCCACGCGGTCCAGGCCAACGAACCCGGACCCGGCCGAGGCGCGCCGAGAAACCCCCGGGTCGAGACGAGAGTTCGCATCTGCGGATCACCGGTGAGCGACACCGCGACGAGTTGGTCACCCTGCTCCGACTCCCGCACAGCCAGCAACTCACCGTCGCCGATCGTCAGGTCACCGAGGGATCCATGGCTGACCAATTCGAGTTCGTCGCCGTGACGGCGGCTCCGGTAGAGGCCATCTCGGCCGACGCACCACAACGTCTCCTCGGCGACAGCGAACGATCCGCCTCCGTACGCGTGAACGCCGCTGGCGACATCGAAGCCCTTCGGACTGATGTCACGTTTGCCCTCGCCGGGCCGCCACCGTGTCACCGTCGTGCCCCCGCCGGCGTCGGGGCGAGTCTCCAGCCAGTACAGGCCGTCATCACCGGTACGCAGCTGGTCATAACTCACTGAGGCGCGGACGGCGTCGTCCACCGACACTTCAGCGATCCTGTCGCCCAGCCTCACAGGTCCTCCTCGGACAACTTCCACGCGGGCCGGACGACGGCGGGCTCGTCAACCGCGTCCGCCCGAGCGCTCTCCCAGGGGCAATGTCGATGCGAACGAAAGCCTCGTCCAGCATCATTCCTGATCCTGCCTAGGGTCTCGGCAGGAGGCCGTAGTGGTCGGCGAATGAGCGAACAAGGTCTTCGAGTACGGCTTTGCCCTTGGCCGCGGTGGCGTGGGACGGCAGACCAATGACGCCGCTGGTGGTGTAGCCACTCATGCCCCGCGTGAGGAGGTGACGTCGGTCGTCCGCTAGGTGGTCGGCATGCTGGAAGCCATCACGTACCACTTCCGGCGCAACGTGCAGAAGCAGCGAAACTTCGAGCTCGCCAGCGTGCATGTCCTGGTGGGCTGTGCTGTGCAGGCCGGCGGCAACGCGAGCGTCGTCCCAGTCGGCCCGAGCGGGGAACAGAGTCATCCTCGGTCCGGCGACGTTGGCTTCCTGAACGATGTTGGCAAGGGCGTAGTTCCCGCCGTGTCCGTTGATCACGGCGAGCCGATCGACGCCCGATTCACGTAGGGAGTCAGCGATGTCACCGACCACGGCGGCGAGGGTGGTGGCGCTGATACTGACCGTTCCACGCCACGCGGCGTGCTCGTGGGAGCAGGAGATCGTCACGGGCGGCAGCAGAAAGAGGCCGTAGCGTTCGGCGACTGCCTTCGCGATCGCACAGGCCACGATGGTGTCCGTCAGCAGCGGGAGATGGGCGCCGTGCTGTTCGAAACTCCCGACTGGGAGGACCGCGACGGACGCTGCTCGTTCGGACTCGTCGGTGCTCGTTGCCGTGGTGATGAGATCCACGGGCTAATGGTTGCACGCTTCGAGGGTCGCCTGCCGATAGGCGAGCACGAAGGTCGCGGCCTCGGGGATGGCTGTCTGCTGGCGCAGGGCCACCGCCGTCGGGTTCAACCAGCGCAGAGCCCGCGCGGAGGAGGTACCAGTGGCCAAGGTCAGGGCGTTGGCGGCCTCCGTCGCCGCGCGCTCGACGTCGCCACTGTTGAGGTAGGCGGTGGACAGGGACGATCGCCAAAGGGCCTCGTCGACGCGCCACTGAGCTGGCCAGTGGCGCAGGAGTTGCTCGTAGAGATCGGCAGCAGCCGCCGGTTGGCCGAGGAGCAGACGGCATTGCGCTTCGTGGGCAGCCACGTACACCGCGTCGCAGTGGACGCCGACATCGATCGGCAGTTCCGAGCCCCATTCGGCGCTGCCGGCGACCCTGCGCGCCTTGTCGATGCTGGCTGCACAGGCGTTCTGGTCACCTCCCATCGCGTAGGCCTGGGCCTGGCGGATCAGCAGTAGAGCGCGGATACGGCCTGGTAGCCGGACCTCCTCCAGCGCCCGCTGCGCCAAGGCAATGGCATTACGTGGATCGAAGCGTTCGAGGGCGCGTTGGCTCTGCCTCATCAGGACGTAGCTGGCGAGCGCCGGCGCGTTGGCTTCGACGGCCTGCTGCTGGGCGCGTCGCAGCCAGGCGTCAGCCTCGGCGGCGTCGCCCTGCTCGTCGATCCAGCTGAGAAACTCCGCCCACAGTGCCTGCGCGATGAGTATCTCTCGGCGATCGCCTGAACGGCTCCGCCGCCCGACCGCGGCCGCGATGCTGATCTGCGCATGGGCGGTGGACGCCATCCCGGCGTATCCGGTGCGGTTTCCGGCAATGGCCAGACCGGCGAGCTGCTCGTGCCACGAGCGGAGCAGGTAGGGCCTGTCGGGATGATCGATGGAGGCCCGGAGTTGGCCCTCCGCACCGTCGACCAAGCGGTAGCCGACGCTGGTGAGGCGACGCCCACTCTCGAGGTCTGACAGAAAGCGGACCAGCTCACCACCCGTCTGCAGTGCGCCCTCACATGACTCGACGAAGCGGGCGGACGGCCAGCGTTCGGCCTTCTCCACCTTGCCGACGAGATCCCCACTGACGTGCACCAGCCTGCCTAGAGCGCGCTGGGACAGCCCGCGGCACTCGCGCCACTGCCGAAGCGCGGCCCCGAATCCATGCAGCGCCGATCGGTGCGGGGTCAGCCGTCGTGGAGTTTGCGCCACCGGTACTCCTGAGTGCTGTCTGTCCGTCACTGCCGCAGCCGGAAGGGTCTGACCGTACGTGGTCGAACGCTACGCGGACAGTTGCATGCGGACAACACCGTGTGTCCGCATCAGCGCTATCGACTCATCTGTCTCGGTGAGCAAATCTCGTTGCTGAGATACCTGTCCGCTTGCTGGTCGAAATCATTAGCAGCGGTTCAGGTCCGACGAAGCAGTTACCTTCGCTGACGAGTCAGTTGCGAGTCGCGAGATTGGACAGGACGCAGACATTTGAGGAGTGTGATGAGTTTTCAGAATGACCTCTCCCGATATGGATATCGACAGGAACTGAGCCGCCAACTCCGGTTCCGGGACTTGGTCGCGTATGGGTTGGTGTACATGGTGCCGATCGCGCCGATGGCGATCTTCGGCAGCGTGTACGCCGGCTCCGGCGGGATGGTGGCCCTGGCGTACGCGGTCGGTGTGGTGGCGTTGGTGTTCACCGCGTTCTGCTACGCGCAGATGGTCAGGGCGTTCCCGATGTCGGGAAGCGTCTACAACTACGCCGGCCGGGGCATCAGCGCGCCGGTCGGGTTCCTGGCCGGCTGGGTGATCCTGCTCGACTACGTCCTCGTGCCGGGTCTGCTGTACCTGGTGGCGTCGGTGGCGATGCACGCGACCGTCCCGGCGGTGCCGGTCTGGTTGTGGCTGCTCGGGTTCGTCGCGGTCAACACGGTCGTCAACTCTGTCGGGATGCGGATGACCGCGATGGTGACCCGGGTGATGCTGGTCGGCGAGTTGGTCGTCCTGGCGGTCTTTCTCGCTGTCGCCGGTTGGGCTCTTGCCTCGGGTAGGGGCAGGTTCAGTTGGGACGCGTTCTACAACTCCGACACGTTCACCTGGTCGCTTGTCGCCGGTGCGGTGTCGATCGCGGTGCTGTCCTTCCTCGGCTTCGACGGCATCTCCATGCTGGCCGAGGAGACCAAGGGCGGTTCCCGGCAGATCGGCAGGGCCATGGCCGCCGTCCTCATCCTGGCCGGGGTGCTGTTCATCGCCCAGACCTGGCTGGCCGCGATGCTCGTCCCCGAGCCGGCCTCGCTGCTCAGCGACGGGGATCCGAACGGCACCGCCTTCTACGACGCCGCGCAGGTGGCTGGCGGAGGCTGGCTGGCGACCCTGTGCGCGGTAGCAACCGCGATCGCGTGGGGGCTGCCGAACTCGATGGTCGCCCAGGTCGCCACGTCCCGGCTGTTGTACGCGATGGCGCGGGACCGGCAACTGCCCGCCTTCTTGGCGAAGGTGTCGATCCGCCGGAACGTGCCGATCAACGCGACCCTGCTCACCGGCGCCGTGTCCCTGGTGCTCGGCCTGTACATGGCCACCCGCGCGGACGGGATCACGCTGCTGTCGTCGCTGATCAACTTCGGGGCGATGGTCGCGTTCCTGGTCCTGCACGTCTCCGTGGTCGTGCACCACCTCATCCGCCAGCGCAGCGGGAACTGGTGGGCGCACCTGGTGATGCCCGGGATCGGGTTCGCGATCCTCGCCTATGTGGTGGTCAACGCGAACATCGCCGCGCAGCGCCTCGGTCTGGCGTGGCTCGCCCTCGGCGTGGTCGTGCTCGCTGGCCTGTACCTGGCTGGCCGCCGGCCCGCGCTGTCGGGTTTGGCGCCCGCGCAGCCGCAGGCCCGCCACGTGGAACGGGTGTGACCGCCATGGACACGATCACGTACCGTCCCGCCCGCGACGAACTCGCCTACACCTTCGGCGGCCGGATGCCGGTGGCCCACGTCCGCTCCGGCGACATCCTGCAGGTGTACACCGAGGATTGCTTTGGCGGCCTCGTCCGCGGGCCGGCGGACCTGCCGTCGCAGGTGTGCCGGATGCCGTACCTGAACCCGGTGTCCGGGCCGTTCTTCGTCGAGGACGCCGAACCCGGCGACACCCTCGCCGTCCACCTCGCCGCCATCACCCCCGCCCGCGACTGGGGCGTCTCCTCGACGTTCCCGCACTTCGGGGCGCTGACCGGTACGTCCCACACCGCCACCCTGCAGCCGCCGCTGCAGGAGCGGGTGTGGGTGTACGACATCGACCGGCAGGCCGGCACGGTCCGCTTCCACGCGACGGCCAGCGACCACTCCATCGACCTGCCGCTTGACCCGATGATCGGCACTATCGGGGTGGCGCCCGGCGGGTTCGAGGCCCGCTCCACGATCGTCCCCGACATCCACGGTGGGAACCTGGATACCGCTGAGCTGCGCGCCGGATCGACCCTGTACCTGGGTGTGAACGTGCACGGGGCGATGCTCGCCCTCGGCGACGGACACGCCCGCCAGGGCGAGGGGGAGGCCTGCGGGGTCGGGGTGGAAATTGCCACGACCACCACCCTGGTTATCGAGGTCATCAAGGGCGTTCCGGCGGTGTGGCCCCGCTTGGAGACCGATCGGGAGATCATGTCGATCGGTTGCGCCCGGCCATTGGAAGACGCCTACCGGATCGCTCACCGCGACCTCGTCGCCTGGACGAGTCAGCTCACCGAGCTGGACGAAATCGATGCCTACCAGTTGGTGTCGCAGGCAGGCCGGGCACCGATTGGGAACGTCTGCGATCCCAACTACACGGTCCTCGCCGCGGTGGACAAGGGGCTGCTCCCGCAGCCGCAGTCCGTCCACGACGGCGTGCACGCCCGGCTGCGGCAACGGGCCGCCGGGCTGCGGTAGGAGCCCCGCCGATGACCGCGTCGATCCCGCGCCTGCCGCTGCGCGATGACCTGTTCCTGCTCGGGCACGACGACGACACCGGCCAGCTGCATATCCACCGTCAGGCCCTTGCCCTCGGCCTCGCCGGCGCGGTCTTGATCGACCTGTTCCTCGCCGGTCGCGTCGCGTTCGACCCCGGAGAGGGCGACGGCCAGCCGGGCGCAGAGCGGCGGTTATGGCTGCGCCTGCACGAGCCGGTCGGCGACTTGATCGCCGACAGCGCGCTCTCCTCGATCCGATACGCGCGCCCGGCCCCATCCCTGCGCGGCTGGGTGCGAGGGTTCGCCGACGGCCTGTACGAGCGCACCCGCGCTGGCCTGGTCGCCGGTGGGATCCTGCGCCACCAGCAGCGCCGCCGCTTCGGTGGGCTCGCCCGCACCGACCGCTACCTGCTCCTGGACGTCAAGTGGCCGGTCGTCGCTCGCGCCCGGCTGCACTACATCGCCACCGGCCGCAACCAGCCTGACAACCACACCGCCGCTCTCGCCGGGCTGGTCACGACCCTCGGGCTGCTCAACCATCTCTACCTCGCCGACGACACCACCGTGCTCGCCGCACAGCTACGCACCATCGCCGAACAGCACCACCAGCCGGTACGCGACATCACCGCGACGGTCGACGCCGCAGTGGGGGATCTCGCCACCGCCGCATACCGCTGACCCCGGACACCACCGGCAGCTATCCATCTGCCCGCCGTGCTTGGAGAATCCATGGACGTCATTCCGCGCATCCGTTCTGCCCGATGGGTGGACAAAGGCCCGGTCGCCGCACTTATCGCCGATGCCGTTTACCCCACCGCACTCGCCCAGTGGCTGGTGCCCGACCCGGCCGCGCGCCGCCGCGTCCTGGCTGACGTCGCGGCGATCTGGGTAGAGCACGCCATGTTCCACGGCGACATCCAGATCACTGACGACCTGAGCGCTACCGCCGTCGCCTTTCACCGTTACCGGCCCATCGCGCCACCAGCGAACTACCGGAGCCGCATCGACACCGCCGCCGGCACCCACGCGCAGCGCTTCGACATTCTCGACCAACTGCTCACCAACCAGCGGCCCACCGACCCGCACCACCACCTGGCGATCCTCGCCGTGCGCCCTGACGCCCAGCGGCGTGGCCTCGGCGCGGCGATGCTCACCCACCACGAAGCCCGCCTCGACCGCATCAACCTGCCCGCCTGGACCGAGACCCTTCCCGACACCCAGGACCTGTACCTCCGACACGGATACCTTCCCCGACCGGCGCTCACCCTCCCCGACGGGCCGACGGTGACCTTGATGCACCGCGCCCCACGCCCAGCTCACGAATCGGGGCAACTCAACGCCACCAACCCCACCGCCGTCGCCCCGACGCTCGCGAGGCCCGTCGCCCCCCAGTGAGCCGGATGCCTACGCGGAGGCGACAGCTCAGCCATCACGCCGCGTCTTCGCATCACCGTCGCGCGCTATCGCCTGCCAGTCTCGCTGAGCCGCGCTGGGGCGCACAAGCCGGTCGCCCGCCTATGAAAGGGAAGGGCCGCGGCGACCGACGTGGCCGACGGCGATAAGCCCCCACTGTCGCCGTCGGCCACACCAGCCCTTTCCCCAAGACCGAACATGAATAGGAGCTTGAACGGACATGCCGACGCGGACGCCGAGGCCCCGGGTACTTGAAACGGCGTGCGGGCCACACCACACGCCCGCGCGTAGGGCGATCGACCACGCCGTGGCGCGGCAGACGCTCGGCGACCTCACGGACGCCTACCAATGGGCCGTCTACGCCCGCACGCTCGCCCACCGTGCCACCCCACCTGCCGAACAACTCGATGCGGCGGCGCTGCTGGCACCCCTGGCCGCCGTGAACGGGCACGCCGACCAGGCCGTGGCCGCCTACCGCGACCTGGTCGACCTCGCCACCGCGCACCTCGGCGCCAGCCACGAGCGGACCCTGTACGCCCGCGCAGGCCTGGACCGGGCACGCCACCGCGTCGGCTGTTGTGACCAGGCGATCCGGGACCTCGCCGACGTCTACACCACCGCCGCGCACCGGCACGGCCCCGACGCACCAGTCAGCCTGACCACGCTCACCGAACTCGCGTTCCTCTACCGCGACTGCGGATGGCCCGACGTTGCCCACCGCTGCCTCGCCGCCGCCACGACCATCGCCAACAGGTACTTGCCCAGCGGCGATCCTCTCCGCGCCCGCATCACCGACACCGCGGGGACGCCCACCAGCTCGAACCATCGCGCCGTCTGCACCCAGGCGAGGTGGCCATGACAAGCATCGACGCCGACCGCCCGAGGTGCCTCCGGCCGGTCAGTGCGACAACGGGACCGCTGGCCGACACCCGGACGCCGGCTTCCCGGTTCGCAGGCGCCCTGCGACCTCGCACGCTGCTTGGCCACACCGCTGTCAAGATCGCGGTTCTGCTGTTGGCCGGTAGTCCGCTGCCGGGCTGTGCCATCCGACCTGCCGGATCAGCCCGTCCCGACGCAGGGCCGTGCACGACACCACGCAACGCGTCCACCGCCCAGCTGCAACAGGTGGTCGATAGCACGCGGATCGCGGGGCCGACCCGGCTGTGGTACCCCCACCCGCCCGCGACACGACTACATCAGCTGATCGGCCAGGTCTCCGCCAGCAGCTGCGATCTCACGGCGGGCACGTACGACGTGATCCACCTTCGCCTCTGGCGCAGCGACCCAATCATGGTGCGGGACATCATCCGCTGGCGCGCCGATGACCGGTCGGGCGCGCAGCTGCTCACCAGTTACCCCCGCGGGTATGTCGAGGTGACCAAGGACTGGTGGTTACCCGGCGAAATCCTCTTCGTCGAACCGGGTAGTGCGTTCACCGACAGCGGGGCAGTGCGCGACGGGATAAACCGCCGCTATGGCGACATCGCCGAGCCCCAGGCGGTGCTGCGGGGAATTGCCTCGCTCGCCAACTGGTACAGCCCACGGCGCGTCGAACGCGCCACCACGATCGCCGTTCTGCGCGACACCCAGCCGATTACCTACTACTCGCGGGTGATCGACCGTGCCGGTCGCAGCGGCATCGGCATCACCGCCACCGGCAACAACGACCGCGATCTCCTGATCCTGCACCCCAGCACCGGCGCGGTCCTCGCCTACGAATATGCCCGCCGTACGCCCACCGGCTGGCACGTCGAGAACTACTTCCTCTATCTCACCCACACCCACTCGTCTCATCGGTGGTGGGAACCCCCCGGCGCATCGAATGACGAACCGCCGCCACCACCTTTGCATCCGCGCGTCGAACCGAACTGGGACTCGTCGACCCGCCCAGCCGCATGACATCCCACGAACCACCGTCGGGCATACCCACGAGCAGGAAGAAAGAGTGCGCCATGCCGTCGAGGACCCCGCCGCTTGCCTCGTGGACGCCGGCGTTTGTTGCCGATGCGGTGGCCGCGACGTTGAAGCGTGCCGTCGAGCACGGCCTGCCACCGGCGATCAAAGATGTGGCTCGAGAGCGCGGGCTGTCACCGGCCACCATCGACGAATGGGTGGCGCGGGCACGAGCGGTGCCGGCCGCCCCGGTACCGCCAGGGCTGCTGGCCTGCCACAGCTGTAACCATCCGATGATCCTGGTGCAGCTCCCCGGATGCCCACCGGTCTACCTGTGCATGCCGGCCTGCGGCCGGGCACCCGTCTCAGCCCAGGCCTTGCGCGACGCGATCGCTGAGGCGGTGCTGCACCGCGCCCCGCACCTAGTGCCCCCCGGCAAAGTCGATTCTGCTGCCGCGTACGCCCCTGGTGGCCTGCACCGTGTCGCGGTCGGCGCCGATCCCGGCGATCTGCGCATCACGTGGCGGGCCAACCCGCGCCAGCTCGTCGGACCTCGGATGTCCATGGCGCAGCGCCTCACTTACGCTCGTGCCCGCGCTGATCACGGAGATCACGCACGCGCCATCCAGGTCCTGCACACCGGGCTGCTGCTCACCGATCCCACCGACGACATCTGCGCCCTGGACGTCGCCTCCGCGAACGCCGCCGCGTTACTCGCGGAACTCACCCTCGACCACGGTGAGGCCTGCACCGCGCCGCCCTGGGCGGAGTGGGCGTACCGCTCCCTGCGTCGCCTACTTGGTGTCACCTCACCGGAGGCGCATGCCGCCCTCCGGGTCCTCGCCACCGCACACCGCCGGACCGGCAACCTCACCGAAGCCGCGAACTGCTACAGCGACCTCATCCGCCACCACAGCAAGGCCGAAGGCCCCCAGGCGCTGCCCACCCTCGCCGCCCAAGCGACCCTCGCCCTCGTCCTCTACCAGGACGGGCACTGCTTACACGCTCGTCAACTCCTCACCCGGACCGTCACGGTCCACCGCGCCGCGCACCCGGGCCACCGCGACGGCCTGCGCCTGCGTCAAGAACTCGCTCGCATGCGTGCCGGCTGCGTTGACCAAGGCCACGGGCACTCTGCCGGAATCGATGAGTCGGGGCGGTAGAGGTGACGCATCCGGGTGGAGGTGCGGCGGCGGACAACCGGTGCCGTATCTACAGGGCGCTGCTCGCCGATCCGACCCGTGCGTGGACGGTGCGGGAGTTGGCCGCAGCGGTGGACACCGCCCTGGACGGCACGGTTCGCGACACCTTCAACGTGCTGCTGGCCGACGGAATCCTGCGGCAGGTGCCGTACCGGCGTTCCCTGACGGCCGTGCTCACCGATCACGGCTACCAACCCCTGACCCGACTGGTGCGCCGTGCCCCCTAGCGCCGCCCAGGTGCAGCGCCGCCGGAGCCGACGGTGCTCAGACAGCGCACCGCCCGGCCGGGCACGCCGCCGTTCCACAGCGACCACCCCGCCCTGCGAAGCCACCCCTCGATCGTCAGGAGTGTCAATTGAGCATCGCCTCACCAGCCAGCATCGACCCGCAGCATCGGCCCCCTCCTGGCCATGTCGCCACGCCCGGCTGCCCATCCGACTCGCGCACAGCGCCTCCCGAGGAGACCGCGTACGCCATGTCATTGACCTTCGATCCGCAGTGGCTATCTCGTTACCCGGCACAAGACTCGATCGGCGACGCGGTGTCCTCCTGCGTGTTCTGCGGCATTGCGTCCGGCGACGTGGAAGCGCACGTCATAGCCGAGACAGCGGACACCCTGTGTTTCCTGGACCATCTCCCGGCGACCTACGGGCACGTCCTCGTTGTTCCCAAGCAGCACTTCCAGGACCTACTCGACATCCCGGAAGTGCCATTCCAGCACGTCATGGCAACCGCGAAGCAGGTGGCGAACGCGTTGCGGGACTCGTGCGGCGCGTCCGGCATCAATCTGGTCCACGCCACCGGTCAGGCCGCCCATCAGACCGTTTTTCACTTCCACGTCCACGTCGTGCCGCGCTACGACGGCGATTCGATCGTCGTCTTCCCTCGGCTGGCCGATCCGGCCCACAAGCACGAGGTCGCACAACGACTGCGCACGGCCCTCAACGCCCCACAGCCGTCCAAGACCAAGGCAGAAGGCAGCCAACCATGATCACTTCACCGATCGACGTCGTCGCCCAGTTCACCGAGCAGGGCTTCGTGCTCCTCAAGCAGGCCGTTCCGGACAGCGTCGTCAGCACGCTGGACGCGGCCGTCCGCAGGCTTACCGATGACCGCGGCCCCGACCTGACGCACCGTTCGTTCAACGCGAACCCGGCCCTGACCCACGTGCGTGACGCCGCGAACCTCATCGCCGAGTACCAGCTGCTCTTCGAGTGCGGCGCCCTGATGTCCGTACCCCACCGGATCCTCAACGGGTCGCTCCAGGTCCTGGGCACTGAGGTGCTGCGGCGAGGGATCTACCAGGAGGCCCACGAGCCGTGGCACCGCGACTCCGGGCCCTACCTGGAGCGTCCGTACGACGAACTCAACGGACCGCTGCACCTCAAGGCCCAGGTGTTCTTCACCGAAACACGACTCAGGGACAGCGGCAACCTCGTCCTCATTCCCGGTTCACACCGGTGGCCGGCCAACCACATGGACGACGCCTACTGGAAGGCGGCGAACGACGCCCTCGCCCGGGGCTCGCTTCCCGAAGGCGCCCTGAGCATCCACGCGGAACCAGGCGACGCGGTCGTCTTCGGCAACACCATGTGGCATGCCGTGCTGCCCAACCGGACCCAGGAGCGACGCAGCGCGATCATCCGCTTCGGGCAAGCGTGGCTGCGCCCGTACGACCACACCTGCGACCCCGCCACCGCGGCCGGCCATCTCTCCTCCCAGAGCCGTCGGCTGCTCGGCTACCACGCCAACACGGTCAACCCGGTGGACCTGTACAAGGACACGACGAGCAACGAGAGTTGGGGTGCGTGATGGCGGACTTGCCGCAGGTCGTCACCGTGCTCGGGGCGACCCGGAACTTCTTCAAGGTCGGTCACTACACGCTGCGCCGACTCGCCTCCGACGCGCAGCAGGTGACGCTACGCCTGGCCATTCCCGAAGCCCGGATCGCTGGGCGGGCCGTGCGCGGCATCGAGGTTCAACTCCGGGACTGGGAGCCGACCCAGCCCGCCTCGCTGGTCGAAGCGCTGGCCGGCACGGAGACCATGCTGATGGTGCCTCCCATCGACCGGCGACTCGACATCGGTGGCATGTACCTGCAGGCGGCGCAGAGGGCCGGTGTGCAGAGGATCGTCTGCCTGGGCATCCAGTTCGCCCCGGAGCAGTGCGCGATGGCCGACGAAGCAGCAGCGCTGGAAGTACTCCTGGAGCAATCCGGGATCGCGTTCGACGTCGTCCAGCTGCCCATGTTCCTGGAGAACATTCTCTACCAGTGCCAGTCGATCGCCGAGACGCGGTCGTTCACCTTCCCCGTCGACGCGGACACCCCGTTCTCCTACATCAGCTGCGAGGACGCCGCCGATCTGTTCTGCCGCAAGATCCTGTCTCCCGACTCGGTGGATCTGAGCGGCTCCCTGATGAGCCACCACTCGCAGGCGACCTGTGCCCAGTGGGCCTCGGCCCTGAGCGAGGCATGCGGGCGGCCGATCAGGTTCGTGCGGCAGACAGACGAGCATTTCGTGACGAGCCTGGCCAAGTACGGGATGCGCCGCCCTGCCGCAGCGCAGGTCCTCGGCCTGTGGGGCCGCATCGGCACCGAGGGGGACGCCCCGGCCACCCGGACGGCCGCGCAGCTCCTGGGGCGATCATCCACCGATCTTGAGACCTGGACGACGGCCCATGCCTGCTGCTTCGGCCCCGGGTTCACCTCATGCCCCCACCCGCACCCGCCCACTCAGCACATGTTCGGCCCCGCCTGAGAGGCGGAGTGCCAGGGCGCAGCGCGCGCCCCCCGCCGGGCCCGCGCTGCGCCTGACCGTCAACTGCGGGCCCGCGCTTCGGGGGCACAACGGCGTGGCCGAGTAGAGCCATTCGGCGCCAGGCGCGACGGGCGCTTTCCGCCCCGAGCACAGACCGAGACAGCTGAGGACTCCTTCAATGACTCTCACCAACTGGGGCGGCAACGTCGCCATCGCCGCCGAGGGCGGTTGGACGCGCATCACATCCCTGGAACAGCTGGAGTCGATGCTGACGCGCGAGGAAGGAACAGTGCGCGTCCTCGGATCCAGGTTCACCTACCCCGCTCAGCTGCGGTGCCCAGACGGAACTCGCGGCATCCTCCTCGACCTGCCCGGTCGGGGAGCCGGCGAGCTGCGTGGCGAGAACCTGTACGTCACGGGAGACACGCTCCTCGAAGACGTGTGGCGGGCTTTCGGCCGCCGCGGTTTGGAGCCGGCCGCATGCCCGCCCGTGATCACAAGCCAGACGGTCGCCGGCGCGCTCGCCACCGGCACCCACGCACAGGGGCTGTCCGGGGGCACTTTCTCCGACTGCGTAGCCGCTGTCGAGCTCATGGACGGGAGCGGCACCCTGCACCGGCTCACCCCCGCTGACGCCGAGTTTGACGCGGCCGTGCTCAACCTCGGGTGCCTCGGCGTGGTCGTCGGCCTGGAACTTCGTGGCCGACCGGCACAGGAGTTGCACTGCGCCCGTTTCACCGTGGCCGAGGACAGCCTGCCCGAGCGCTACGCCGCCTGGAACCGCGAATCCGTGGCCGCTAAGAGTTGGTGGTTCACCGAGCACCAGGTCACGCACACCTGGATCGTCCACGACGACAACTGGACACCCACAGGATGCGAGACCCAAACCGGGGCTGACCTGGACCACATCGTG
Organism: Micromonospora sp. NPDC049102; assembly: GCF_043197485.1. Lineage (NCBI taxonomy): Bacteria > Bacillati > Actinomycetota > Actinomycetes > Micromonosporales > Micromonosporaceae > Micromonospora > Micromonospora sp. NPDC049102. Next base: position 247,472 of record NZ_JBICTE010000005.1, read on the forward strand.
ACCCGCACCCGCTGCCAACTGATGGCCGACATCGGCGACGGCCGGGGCCGGACGCCGGCGGCCCAGACGCTGGAGAAGTTCCTCAGCGCGACGGGCTCCACGGGGACACTCCACGGGATCTTCAAGAACGGCATCCCGGCCCCGCAGCTGAACATGGAGATCGCCGTTGCCCTGGACGTCGTCCCTGCGGCGTACGCCGGTCTCAAGGAACTCCTGCGCGGCTCTCCCTACAAGCTGCACTACCCCGTCATCCTGCGCACCACCGGCCCAGCCCACGGCCACCTGAGTCCCACGCAGGCAGCCCCAGCCACCTACTTCGGCTTCGTGTCCTATATGAGCGCCACCGGGTCGGTCACCGCAGCGCGTCCATTGTTCGACGACATCCAGCGCCTGCTCTACGGCCTGGGCGGTAGGCCGCACTGGGGCAAGTACTTCACTCCGGAGCTGTTGCCTGCCTCCAACACCGGCGGCTTCCACCGGTTCCGGCAGGCTCTCCGCACGTTCGACCCACACCGACGCTTCGAGAACGACACGTTCTATCGCACGCTCGGGCTCTCCCCGGCACGACCCGGAACTGACAAGCCGCCCCCGCTCAGCCGCCTCCGCCTACCGGAGCAGCGGACAGAAACCCGCCCGACGGCGCCGACGCGACACCGCGGATGAATCCCACCAGCGCTACCGACATGCTGTCAGGGGCAGTCCGCAGAATAGGCAGCATGACGACACCTTCCGTAGCGGCGTTCGCTGTCGACCTCGCTGACGAGGCCGCCTACCTTGAAGCCGTCGCGCAGGCGCGGAAGGCCGCCGATGCCTACTACGGCTCCGGCGAATCAGACTTGGACGACGAGACCTACGATCGGCTGTTACGCGGCATCACCGCGTGGGAGGACGCGCACCCCGGACAGATCGCGGTCGACTCCCCGTCCCAGCAGGTCGCGGCAGGCGTGACAACTGGCGACGTCGCGCACCCCGTTCCGATGCTCAGCCTGGGCAACGTCTTTTCCGACGAGGACCTGACGGCGTGGGCCATCTCGCTGGAGCGGCGGCTGGGCGGAGCCGCAGTGACAGGCTGGGCGGTGGAACCCAAGCTCGACGGCGTGGCCCTGGCAGCCCGCTACCGCCAGGGCCGGCTGGTTCAACTCGTCACCCGCGGCGACGGGACGACCGGGGAGGACGTGTCCCACGCGATCGGGGACATCATCGGCCTGCCCATGACCCTGACCGAACCGGTCACGATCGAAGTGCGGGGCGAAGTCCTCATGACTGAGGAGCAGTTCGCCGCTGCGAACGAGCTGCGGATCACGCACGGCGCCACAGCCTTCGCCAACCGCCGCAACGCCTCCTCGGGCTCGCTGCGCGCCAAGGACCGGGCCTACCGAATTGGGCAGACCTTCCTGGCCTACGCCGCACTGACCCACCCCGAGCACACCGACGATCCCGGCCTCGCCGCGCTCACTCACACTGAACTCATCGCCCGCCTCGCCGATCTCGGGCTGGGGACGATGACCGACACCCCGCTCGCCACCCGGACCTACGCAACCCTTGACCAGGTGGTGAACCGGGTGCGCGAGATCGGCGCCCTGCGCGCAGGACTCGACATCGAACTCGATGGTGCCGTGATCAAGGCCGACAGCCCTGCCGACCAGATCCGGGCCGGGATGGGCTCTCGCACCCCGCACTGGGCCACCGCCTTCAAGTTCCCGGCCGCCCAGAAGATCACCGTGCTGCGCGCCGTGGAGTGGAGCGTGGGCCGCACCGGTGTGATCGCCCCACGGGCCGTCCTCGACCCCGTGGACGTCGCCGGGACCACCATCACCTACGCCACGCTGCACAACCCGGCCGACATCAACCGCCGCGGCCTGATGCTCGGAGACCACGTCATCGTCTACCGCGCCGGCGAAGTCATCCCCCGCGTCGAAGGCGCGGTCGCCGGCCTCCGCACCGGCACCGAGCAGCCCATCGACTTCCCCGAACTCTGCCCGCGCTGCGGCTCCGGCATCGACCGCAGCCAGGAGCGCTGGCGCTGCGCGCGGGGACGCTCCTGCGGCCAGAAAGAGGCAATCCGGTACGCCGTCGCCCGCGACGCGCTCGACATCGACGGCCTCGGCGAGAAAATCATCGTGCAACTCGTCGACAAGGGCCTGATCGAGGACTTCGCCGACCTGTTCACCCTCACCCGCGATCAGCTACTCACCCTGGACCGCATGGGGGCCAAGAGCGCCGACAACCTCCTGGCCGCGATCGAGACGGCCAAGACCAAGCCCTTGAATCGCGTCTTCTGCGCCCTTGGCGTCCTGGGCACCGGCCGTTCCATGTCGCTGCGCATCGCCGCGCACTTCGGCTCCATGCAGGCCATCCGAGACGCCAACGCCGTCGCTCTCGAGCAGGTCAACGGCATCGGCAATGAGAAGGCCCCAGTGATCGTCGAGGAACTGGCCGACCTCGCCCCGGTCATCGACAAGCTCGTCGCCGCAGGTGTGAATCTGGACCAGCCCGGCTTCGTTCCCACTGCTCCCACAGATGCTGAGGGCGATGCGGAGGCGTCCGCCCAGGAGGCGAAGAGCGAGTTGCCCTTGGCGGGGCTGACCGTGGTGGTAACCGGTGCGATGACCGGCCCTCTCTCGGACCTATCCCGAACCGAGATGACCGAGCTGATCGCCAGGGCGGGGGGACGCGCATCCTCAAGCGTCTCTGCCCGCACCCACCTCATCGTCGCTGGAGAGAAGGCCGGCAGCAAGCTCGACAAGGCCCGAGCGCTGGGCATCGAAACCATCACACCCGAGGAACTCGCCCAGCGCCTCGCTGGCATCTGACGTCGGCCGTCGCGATCGAGGACTCCGGGTACGGCGTCCACGCCGCGCACCAGGCAGGAATGCGGGCGCCCCGCGTACCTCGACGTCTGCGCTCGGCCTACCAGGACACCTGAACGTCCGGCTGGCTCCGGACCTGTTCAAGAGGTGGCTCGGGCACGGTGTGCTGTATGCCGACGCGCTGCTCAGGCGGTGTGGCAGACCGCGCGGGGTCGGGCGTGGCTGCTGAGATGCAGTAGCCCTCGGCGATGAGTTGAGCGTTGAGATGCGTTGCGTACGTGGGTGTGGTGAGGATGCTGTCCGGGTCGCCGTCGCGGGGGCCGAGCCAGTCTCTGCCCAAGTCGTCGGCGATTCGGGCGGCGATGTGTGCCCGCTGTTCGTCGGGTAGGGCGAGGTAGATGTCGCGTGCGATTCTCGCGGTGGCGGGGTCCGCGGGGGTGGCGTGCGGGTGCCGGGCGGCAAGGACGGCGTCGGCGGCGTGGAGGTATGCCCGGTGCCCGGCGTGGTGCTGGGGAACGTAAGGGCCGATGGGTTGGTCGGGGTCGTCGCCGGTGATCTGGTACTGGTCGCGGTAGGCCGCGACGGTGGCTACGTGTGCCCTCCACGTCACGTGCTCGTTCGGCTTGGTGGCGTCGCTCGGGAGTCCGAGTCCGTGGAGCCAGGCGGGTTGCTCGTTGAGGGTGCGGTCGGTGACCTCGTTGACCCGCTTCTGGATGAGCCGGGTGGCGTCTTCGAGGTAGGCCGTCAAGGCGGTGTCGGCGGTACGCGGAGTGGCGTCAAGCCAGGGAACCGGCCCGGCCTCGGGAGCGGGGCGGGTGAGGCTGTGGAGTTGGTGGCGGAAGCTGTCGAGGTCGCTGCCGGGGCGGGCGGCGGTGAGGAGTTGTTCGGCGGGGTGGCCGTGGGTTTCGGCGGACTTGAGGGTCCAGGCGAGGGTGCGCCAGCCGTCGGTGGTGCCGGCTTCGACGGGTGGTGGGGTGGTGTCGAGGTGCTTGTTGAGTCGCCAGGCGAGGACTTCGGAGAGGGACCGAGCGTCGTGCAGGGGTCGAGCGAGGGCGGCCGTGGCGACGGCGGTAAGGGCGTCGTGTCCGTCGTGTTCGGCGCGGCGGATCGCGGCATTGAGGGCTGGCCAGGCGGGCTCGCCGGCAGCCCGGTCGGCCTTTCGGTCGCCGAGAACGGTGGCGATCAGCTGTCGATGGTCTCCATCGTGTGAGATGGGTTCGTTTGCGAGAAGCCGCGGTGGGCGGGTTGCGTCGATGGGATCGAGGGGCTCGGCCGTACGCAGGATCGGTCGCAGGAGAGCGGCGTACCGCGCGGTGTCGTCGACGCTGGGTTGGGTGAGGGCGGGGCTCGGGTTGCGGCCGTCCAGGTTCTCTTTGATCCGCCAGGTGAGAAGTTGCGCGGGGGATTCGGCGGCGGCGAGGGTGCCGCGGCGGGCGGTGTTGGCGAGGACTTGGGGCAGGTCCCAGCCGTTGCTCTCGGCGGTGCGCAGCGCGCGGACGACGCGAGGCCAGGCGGCGTCACGGTGCACCGCGCCGGCGTCCGGGCCAAGGGCGTCGGAGACGAGGGTGTGCAGGCGCTGGTTGTCGGCGAGTTCGCCCGCGTAGCGCAGTCGGGGAACCAGGGTGGCGAGGCTGCGGGCCTGGTCGGCGGCGTGGGTGATGGCTTCGGTGGCGGAGGTTTGCGCGCCTTCGGTGGCGAGGACGGTTTCGAGGACTTCCCGGGCGGCGCGGGCGTGTGGGTCGTAGCCGGCGCGGTCGAGGCGGGCGTCCTCGTCGAGGGGCAGGATGCGGTGGGTGACGGCGTAGAGGGTGGTGTGTTGGCGGGCGCGGGTGGCGGCGACGTAGAGGTGTTCGCGGGCCATGTCGTCGGTGATGAGGGCGTGGGCGGTGTCGACGGTGGCGCCCTGGGCGCGGTGGACCGTGGTGGCGTAGAGCAGTTCGACGTGCGCGGCGACATAGGCGGCGGGGAGGGTGAGAGTGCCGCCGTGCTGCTGGTGTTTGACGGTGAGAGCCCCGTCGGGGCGGCGGTGGGTGACGGTCCAGGCGTCGCCGTTGCGGACCCAGTCCTTGCCCCGGTTGCTGGTCATGGTGCGGCTGTTGAGGCGGGTGACGATCCAGTCCCCGCAGCCGGCGCGGTTGCCGTCGTGCAGGTTGACGCCGTCAGGCTCGACCTGACCGGCGGTGACGCGGTCGGCGCGGGCGCGGGCGGACAGGGCGGTGACGCCGGCGCTGGTGGACGACGACATCAGGGTGGTCAAGCCTGCGGACATGTCGGTGTGCCAGGCGGTGTAGGCCTGTTCGACCATGGCCTCGTAGGAGCCGCCGCGGATCCGGCAGTTGCGTTGGTAGTGGTCGAGGGCGGTGGTGTCGCCGTCGCGGAGGCGGCGGGTGGCGTCGGCTTCGGCTGGGGTGGTGAAGCGGTGCAGGGCGGTGAGTTCGACGGCACCGGCTTCCGTTGCGAGCAGGCGCAGTGCGCCGCCGGACTCGACGGCGGCGAGTTGCCGGTGGTCTCCGAGCAGGCGTACGAGGGCGCCGTGGCGGGTGGCGATGTCGCGTAGGGCGTCGAGGTTGTGGGTGCCGGCGAGGCCGGCTTCGTCGACGAGGATGACGTCGCCGGGCCGTACCCGGAAGAAGTCTTTCCCAGTGGGGGAGGTGCTGTCGGCGTGCCGGTGGGTGGTGTGTTCGTGGACGAACTTGTGGAGGTTTTCGGCGGGGACGCCGAGGTCGGCGCTGAGGACGGCGGACGCGGCGGCGGAGGTGGCCAGGGGGATGAGTCGCTGGCCGTGGGCGGCGACGACGTGTTGGTACGCTCGCATGGTGGTGGTCTTTCCGGCGCCAGCGGGGCCGAGCCCAACGGCGATCATCCGCGCGTTGGTGGCGAACGCGACGACCATGGCCCGCTGCCCGGCACCGAGCGTGGTGCCGGTGGTGGCCTCGTAACCATCGAGCATCGCCTGCACGGCGGGGGCCGCGTAGCCCAGGACCGTGGGGGTGCGGGCGGCGTCGAGGAGGCGTTGTTCCGCGTCGAGGATCGCCTGGCTGGTGTAGCGGGCGGCGCCGTGCTGCACGAACACCGACGTTCCGTCCTCGCGGCGAAGCCCGGCCGGCTCGACCAGGTCCGGCTCGAATGTCACGGGTACGCAGAGCGCGGTGACGGCCTGGTGGACGACCTGCTGCAGCACCTCCGCGCGATCGTGGCGATCGGTGAAGCGCAGCCCGCGAGGGGCGACGGTGGTGGGTGGTTCGCGCAGCAGCCGGTCGGCTTCGGCGCGTAGGTTCCACACGGTCCACGTCGACCGGGATCCCTCCGCCTGCCGCACGGCCAGAGCGGCGAGGGCCTCGATCTGGTCTGTGGATAACGTTGTGGAAACTGTCTCGTGTCTGTGGGTGGGGCCGGTGGCGGTGACTACCTGGGCAAGGGATCGCGCGGCCGATTGGCCGTGTTCGGCGTGCAGTCGGGTCGTCCATTCCTCGCGCAGCGCGGCGAGGGAACGGGGAGCGGGTTTGGGTCCGCGGGTGTCGAGGTTGGCCTGGCCCGCGAGGCGGAACGCGGCCTGGTTGTCGGGGTCGCGGCCGTGGGCGCGACGGAAGTCGACGACCAACTGCTCGTAGCGGGCCTCGATCTGCGACCGCCGCGATGAGAATGCCCCGATCACGTCGCGCGGAACACCGGCTACCTCACGGACCGGATGCCGCTTGCCCATGGTGTCAGGGCGGACCGCGAACTGCACCCCGAGGTGTTGGATGGCGAGGGTCTCGACGGTGGAGTTGTAGTGCTCGGACGCGGCGACCGCGACGCGGTGCAACGGGCCGCCGTCAAGGCTGCGCCACTTGCCATCCGCGCCCTGGATCTTGTTGCTGATCGCGACATGCGTGTGCAGGTTCGGGTCGCCGTCGCGGGAGTCGTAGTGGTCGAACATGGCGTAGACCAGGCCGCGGGTGTCCAGCTGCGCCTGCCCGGTATCGCCGCTGCGGGTAAACGCCGCATGCTTCTCCAACAGCTGTAGCGCGGAGTCGCGGGCCTGCTCGTGGATCGCCTTCACCGTGTCGCGGACCCACTCGCGTTCGTCGAGGGCCCACAGCAGGACGAGGCTCTTCACGGGGGTGAAGACGAGGTCGTAGCCGGCGACGGCACCGCGGGCCCGGCGGGCCTCCTCGGCGCGTACCGTGCCTGTCTCGGCCTGTGTCGGCTCCCGGCCCGTCTCGGCGCGCACCACGTCGAGCCGTTGCTCGACACGGGTGTCGAAGTCCTGCAGTGTCGCGTAGACGGGGAACCGGCGCCCGAGGGTGGCCTGACGGATCGCCTCCTGCGTGAGCCGTTCGACCTCCCCATCGTCCATGACGGGCCGAACACGGGTAGCGAGATGCCGGGCGATGATGGCATCGGCGTCGGGGTGCATCCCCTGGCCAAACAGGTGCCGCATCTGCTCCTCGGACACCTGCCCGGCCAGACCGAGCGGGGTCAGACCTCGGCCGCCCCACCGGCCGGGAGGGTTGCCGGGGGCGGTGTAGTAGTCGGTCGCGTCCTGCCCGGGAAGCCGGTCCCGGTCTCCGCCGACGACGTGCCGAGTGAGGTAGGTGTAGCCGTCGCCGACCGACAGCTTATGCAACGTCATCACTGAGCGACCACACCCCTTCCCTTGCGTCGAATTAGCCCCCCATCCGCCTTCGTTCGCGCGATTTTGTCGCCGTTTATTTGAGGGGGAGAGGGGACGCTACCCGCCGCAGGCGATCCATGGCAAGAGCATCTGCAAGAGGTGTGTCGGCGTTCTCTCTCGAAGCTGTAGATCTGCGTTTTAGCTGGTGAGGCGGTGTTGTGTCGGGGTTTTGATGGCTTTTCTTTTCGGTTGTTTGTGGTTGGATTGACGTGGCTTGAAATTGCGACTTGGCCTTGTTGGTAATGGGTGCAGGTGGCTAGGGTTTCGGCATGGCTAAGCGAATTTCTGGTGCGGGTGTGAATCGGATGGCGGCGCGGAAGGCGTCGGAGGTCCGGGCGGCGCGGGTCGCGCGGCTCGCGGCGCACGAGGCGAACGTGACGGAGGCGGTGCGGGTCTACTTCGACCGGGTGACACGCGCGGGTCAGGTGCGGGACGAGGCGAGCCTTCGGGCTCAGCGGATCCTCGCTGCCGGACAGAGCAGGGCAGGAGGGCTGGACCGGGAAGCCGATGCGGCCGTCGCCCGGCTTCGGAAACTTGGTGAGCCGGTCGCGGAGATCGCGGCCATGATCGAGCTTCCTGTCGCTGGGGTACGCGCCGCCCTCGCCCGCGCCAGCGACCACCCGACCCCCGTGGGCGACCAGCCTGCCGTCGTCGATGAGCCCAGGGAGATGGCCTCGCAGGAGGAGCCGGCATTGTCGACGGTATGAGGTCGGGCGCGGCCTTCACTACGGCGCAGCGGGCGCGGTGGGCAGAGGGCTGTGATGGCGCGGCGAGGCCGGACTCGACAGTTCGGCCCCGCCGCGCGTGGCGTGTCAGCGGTCGCCGTAGCGCAGGACAGTCCGGTACTCGGCGGCGTCGGCGGCGCTGTACGGGTCGTAGGCGTCCTTCTGCCCGACCAGCACGAGCCGGCGGCTGACGGACGCCGTGGTGGGGGAGCGGTGCTGCGGGGCAGTGGGAGTGGCAGTGGCGCTCATGGGTGAGTCCTCCTGACGGTTCGGGTTGGTGCGCTGCTGCCCGGGTGGGCCCGGGGTGCCGCGCTGACAGGACGGTGAGGGACCGGCCGCGGCCGGCGGCGGGCAAGCGGGAAGGCCGCGAGATCTTGGGAGCGCAGCGGTCCGGGGAGCGCAGCGAGCCGGCCAAGATGTTGGGGTCGGCGCTTGCCGGACGTGGCCGGGTCGGTCACCACTGGGGACTGGCCAGCGCGCACCACGGACACCGGCGAGACCCAAGCGGGTCAGGGCGGGTTGGCGATGTGCGGCCTCTCCTACGGGCGGGCGCGTCGTCCGGTGAGCCGTAGGCGCAGGTGCCTGACCGGTGCGGTGGGGTAGGCGCGGAGGTAGGTCACCAGCGTGTAGGCGAGGTTGGCGGCGCGTCTTTCGACGTCGCCGAGGCTGGGCTGGCTCTGCATTCGGGCGTTGAGGGCGCCGAGGAGTTGGTACCAGCCGTAGTAGAGCTCCCTGATGGCGATGACGTTGTCTGTCGTCAGGTGGGTGCAGGTTCGGGTGGCGGTGAGCCACTGTTGGTTCACCGCTTGGGCGTGCTCGTCGAAGAGGTTGCCGGTGAGCATGTCGATTTGGCGGCGTACGTCGTCGGAGTCCTGCGGGAGGCTGATCGCGGGCAGGGGTAGGCAAGCTCCCGGCTGGGGGTGGGTCGCGTAGACGACCTGGGTGATCGTTGCGCAGCCGCGGACCAGCTCCCGATAGGCGTCGGCAAGGTGGTGGCCGGCTGGAGGGGTCATCACAGGTTCTCCGGGGCGTCGGGCGGGTGTTCGGTGTTCGACCAGGCGGATGGACTGATCCCCGGGCGGGCCGTGGTCAGCGGCCCGCCCGATGTGGTGGTCAGCGGTGCAGGAGCTGTGCGTCGGTGGTGACCTCGGGGTAGAGGTGCGCGGCGTATTGCTCGCCGTCGGGGGTGGTGACGATGTCGCCGCGGCGGGCCTTGACCGCAGTGCCGGCGTGGGCGTCGGTGAACCGCATGGAGACCGACAGGTTGCGGGCCTGGACTTTGAGGCTGGGTATGTCGGAGTCGTTGAGATAGGGCAGGAGTTGGCCGGCTTCGACGAGGACTTGGTCGCCGCGGGTGAGGTTGCGGGCCCGGGCGGCGAGGTCTCCCCAGCACATGACCTCGAAGAACATGGCGCGGGTGTCGACCCACTTGCCGCTGTGATCGCGGTAACGGTCGCGGTGCACGATCGGGAACTGGACGTACTCGCGGCCGTCGCGGGTGTGGCCGATCTGCGGTGAGGCGGTGAGCCGGCCCTCGACGATGCAGGTGAACAGGGACATGACGACGCTCCAGACAGTCAGGTCGGGTGAGGGATGATGGGCGGGGCCGGCCGGCGCGGCCGGCCCCGCCTGCGGTGAGGGCTATAAGGCGGGCTCAAGCTCGCGGTCGCCGGCAGCCCAGGGGTCCTCGACCTGCTCGGCCTTGGCGGTGCGGGCGGACTGGGCGCCGGCGAACCGCATCGAGACCGCGACGTTGCCGGCGGTGACCTGCAACTGCCCGGCCGGCTTCTCGCTGTTGGGTGACTGGTAGGCCCAGACGGAGAGGTCGTCTCGGGCCTCGACGATGACCGTGTCGCCCTTGCGCAGGTGCTCGGCGCACCGTTCGGCGAGGCTCTCCCAGCAGGTGACCGTGACCCACATCGTCGGCCCGTTGGTCCACTCACCGCCGTTGCTGCGGCGGCGGGTGTTGTGGCCGACCCGCAGCTTGCAGACGGCCTTGCCGGAGGGGGTGACGCGCAGCTCGGGCTCGTCGGCGAGGTTGCCTTCGAAGGTGAAGTTGAACAGCATGACCGTGCTCCCTGTCGCTTGGTGTGCGGCGGGCGGGCCGGTCGGGTGACCGGGGCGCCGGGGTGCCGCGCTGACGGGGCCGGTCAGAGCCCGCCCGGGGGCCGGGGCTGCAAGCAACCGGCCAAAAGATCTTGGCGTCGAGCGGAGCGAGACAAGGGGCCAAGATGTTTTGGAAGGGCTTAGCGGCCCCGGCCCGGGTGGGCTGACCTTCGGGTCCCTCAGCAGCGGACACCCGGCCGCCACCCGGGACACCAGCACCGCCAGTGCGCCTCATCCGGGACAGCCGGGCCCGACATCGCGTTCGACTCCCGACGGGCTGACGCCGCAGCAGGTGACCTGACACCGCGAGCCGCCGGCATGGATTCGGTGTTGAAGCCGGCAGGAGCGACGCGGTCAGCGTGAGGCCCGCCAGGTGGTGACGGCAATGGCTGACACCGCTCCACGGGAATTCGCCGCGCGGTGTCAGCCGGTACAGCGGGTGGACGGGGGCACCGATGGCACGGGCGACTTCGAGTCCGTCGTGCCACCAAGCCCCGAACGCGGTGACCTTAAGGTTGGGGAACACCTTTACTGGCTTCGGCCCCGTCTCCGTCAGCGGTTCATCGCCACCGTACTGGCCTCGGGTGAGCTTGAGGTTGAGGGTTGCCGCTACCGATCTCCCTCGGACGCTGCTACTGCGTGCGCCGGCTCACCGGCAAACGGCTGGACAGCCTGGCGTCTGGAAGACGGCACGCTGCTCGACAAGCTTCGGCCATGACACGCTGCGCTGGCTTTTGCGAAACGGACGAACTGGTGGCTGTCGCGGCCAGGTTGGCCTCTTCGGGCCGGAGATGAGGAAGCGCCGATGAGTAGCCCACTGATCGCCGCTATCTCTCTGGGCGCGGCTTCGGTCGTGGCGTCGATCAGCTGGGTGATCGTACGGTGGCGCGATGCGGCAGTAGTCCAATGTGTGGCTGAGCGAGCACTTAAGGAGTGTCCCGCCGCGCGGCGGGCCGAAGTCGTCCACGCTGCTGCCGACCTCGCGGGACGACTAACTGCCAGCCGTCCGATGGGCGGTTCCCGCAGGGACAGCCGATTTCCAACAGGGTCGAACTCGGGGGGAGGCGGAGCGGGCAGTCAAACGGCCACGCGGCGCGGCACTGTGTAACAGGTGCCACGACTGATGCATTGCGGATTCCATAGACGGCTTCCGGTCGGGGTCGCCCCATACAACCTGGGCTAGCTGCTCGGGTAGCTGGTCGTCGCAAGGTCGCCGACATTCCCTTCACGGCCCTTTTGAAGCGGCGACAATCCTGCTTCAGCTCTATCGAATCCCTGTTCTGCTGACGCCTGTGGGAGAGCTGACCTCCGACTTGTCCGGGACATCCTCCGCGCCAGGCCACAGCATCGGAGTCGTGCACGTCAGCTCTCAACCGTGGGTCCCGGTTGGTGCTCGTCACGGCCTTGCCTGCCGCTCATGGGCGTTCCGGAAGACGTCGCAGCACGAGCGTTCAGGGCTACGGCCTGCGGGCGATGGGCGACGAGCCAGCGCGGCGTCGGCGCCAGGCAATCGCGCGGGGTCGGTGGAGTCCGGCTCGCCAGCCGGAGGCGATCGTCGCGCGAGCCTCAGCCGCCGACAGACCGACGGTGTGCGCGGCTTCCGCGAGCCGGGGCCACACCACCTGTGCTTCTAGCCCGTCGTGCGCGGCGAGTTGTCCGAGACGGAATGCCGCGAGGTGCAAGGCCGTGTTCCGGCCGCCAGCGGTGATCCGCTGTCCGCCGCGGATGAGCGGCCGGGGTGCGGCGAGGATCCTGCCGATCTCACCGTTGAGAGCGGCGAGCCCGTACCGGTCAGGGTCTTCGAGCCGCGTCGAGATAGCCGCAGCCGGTGATGCGGTAGCTAGCACCGGCACCGGCGGTGGTGACAGCAGTCGCCGTAAGGCTGGTGGGCAGTCCGGCAGAACACGGCCGAACTGTTGAGTGAAGGTGTACCGGCGGTCGGTGGGGTGCAGCGACGGCGGTGCAACGATGAGACCACCGCGTCCACGCCAGTCCACTCCGGGCACCACGCCGACGCGGTTGGCATGCCCTGTCGCGGCGAACCAGAGATGCCATCCGGACCCGGTTCGCACGACGGGCCCCGTCAGGCGGGCGTTGTCGAGGATCGTCGTGACCGTTCGAAGTCCGTCTGTGGTGTCGATGTCGCAGACGTCGAGCAGGGTGCCGGTGGCGAGTCCGACGTTCGCGTCGGGCCACCTCGTCCACCATTGCCGTACGAGAGCGGGGTCGGTGGACGCCTCTCGCAGCCCGAATCGCAGCCTGGGGTGTTTGCCGGGTGAAGGACAGGCGTGGGCCCGCCGGCAGCTGCAGCCACGCGCACGCTGGGGAGTGTGCAGGGGCATCACGGGGATGCCGGCGGTGGCGTAACGAAGAGCCGCGTTGAGAACAGGCTCGGATTGCGGTGCCTGCGGTGCGGTAGTCGGCCCGTGGGCTCGGGGCGGGGTGATCATCGGAGGGTCCTCAGGTGGTCATGGGTGCGGTTCGGGTCCGACGGATCTGTCGAGGCCGGGGATGGCACCAGGACGGCGGGATGGTGGACGGGGTGCTGGTTGACCGTGAGGTCGAGGCTGACGTACTCGCCGTTCTCGGTGGCGATCGCGACGCTGAGCGGCGCAGCGGTGCCGGGGACCGGGGTGACGGTGATGGTGACGGGTCCGGCGGTGATCGTGGCGGTCGAGACGCCGTATCGGTCCTCGGTGACTGCGGCGGTGACGTCCCAGGTTTCGTCGAGCAGCGGCCGGCCGCTGCTGTCGATGAGGCTGCTCATCAGTTCCAACGCGTCTGCGCCGGATGGCTCGGCTTCACGGTTGAGGAATGCCGTGAGCGCGTCGACGATCGCCGTGTCGAGGTGTTGCTGTCCGTTCGTCGTGTGGTGCGAACGCAGATTGCCGTCGTCGGAGACTGTCGGGGTGCGATGGTGCTGCGTCAGGCCGGTGTTGGTCAGGGCAGCTTGCGGCGTCACGAGGTACTCCAGAGGCAGTGGTGCGGGCGGGATGGATCAAGGTCGGGGCATGGTTGCTTCGGCCCGGAGGGCTGGCTGTGCGGAGGCGCGACGGGGAACGCGTCAGTCGGCGCGCGCGGCGTCGAAGTCGCAGGCTCCGAGGAAGGCTAGGTCGCGGGCGGGTATGTGCCTGCCAGCGGCGAGCGCCACGATGCGGCTTATCCGGTCCTGTGGGTCGACGGTGAGTGCCCGCCGGGCTGCGGCGAGAGCGAGGGTCTCGTCGCCGAGTCGCCACGTGCACCAGGCGGCGAGGCCTGCCGGGGCGGTGACGTACTCGTCGGGGACGCGACGGGTCAGATCCAGCCACAGATCCCGCTCCCACATTGCCCCCGACGTGGCCCGCCGTACCGTTTCCCGGTTGTGCTGATCGGTCAGCAAGATTGCCATGCGGGCGGCTTGCTCGACGGTGAGGCGGTGGCCGTTCCGGGCCCGGCCGAGCAGTGCTTGCAGCGTCGCCGGCCCGTCGGAGGCGTGCTGAAGGGCGGCAATGGCTGCGGCGACGGCGGCCTGTTGTGCCGGGTCGGGATTGGTGAGCGCGAGCAGGGCGTCGCGACTCGGTAGCGCGACGAGGCCCTCGACGGTCGACTGGGCGGCGGTCGCGGTCGCCTTCGCGTCGAAGCTGACACCGTCGGTGGCGTCGCAGGGGCAGTCGAGGCAGAAGTAGCGGCTCGGCACCACCATGAGCGTCTGGCTGACGGTGAGGTGCGCGGCAAGGGCGTCACTTGCGGCCGTGACCGTCGGCGCGACGTCCCGGTTGCCGTAGCCGACGAGGACGAGGGTCTGCACCGCGGCACGATCGGCGACGTCGCGGAAGGCGTCGACGACCTGCGCCATCGGGGCAGCTAGGTCGACCCGGGCCGCGACGGCGACTCTCCGGTTGGCCTTCATGAACAGGGCGACGAGACTCTGCTCGGGGTGGTAGCCCAGCAGGTAGGGCACCAGGCCCAGCAGCTCCGCCTGCGACCGTACCGTGAAGGTGGGGACATGAGACACGACAAACTCCTTGATCGAGTACGGGTAGAAAACGAGACTGACTGTGGTCGCCCGGACCACGGCAGGGGATGCCGCTCTACTACGGCTTCGGGCGTCGCCGCTCACCGGCGAGGACCCGGACAGTGGTGCTCACCGCGATAGGCGCGTCAGCGGGGCCGCGGCCAGCTCTCCGCTGGTGCCGCAGTTCATCTGATCTGGGACCAGGATCTGCTGTGCACCCAACGCTTCAAGCGGGGCCCGGCGGTGTGTCGGGCGGCGGCGCGCATTAGCGCGAGCCGGTCTAGCCGCCGGTAGCGGGCAGCGAGCAGCTGACACCCGTGACAAGAAACCTGTACGGATTGAACCGGGCCGGCGTCATCCGGACTCGCGTAGCCCGCTGCGGCACGTCGTCCGCAGCCGCCGCGCACGGCCGCCGTGCCTGAGCCAGTTCCCGGGAGACCCCCGATGGGCTCCGAGCGACTTTCCAGCCGATCTCCTTGTATTACGAACCCTCAGCCGGGCCAGGAGAAACTATTTCACGATCACTCAAGGTCAACGTATGGCACACACGGGAATCCTGTCCCACCGAACTGCCAAGTCGGTGGTGCGACCGTTTGAACCCGTCCTCAGGTAGCGTTTGGTCGATGTCGCAACGCAACCGGGAGCACGGAGGGCAGCGTGTCGAGATTTATTGATTTTATGGGCGATGTGGCACGAGGGGCAGGGGCCCGGCTTGTCGCTGAAGAATTTGCTAAAGGCTACGATGAGGCGGCCGACATTCTCATGCGCATTCTGTCGGAAGAGATTGACGAATTGTCGAATCGGCCCAAAGTGGGTCGCTATTTGTCGGAGCAGGATCAGTTCTTGTTGTCATCCTTGTGTGATATTCGGGCCAGAATTCAGGCGGCGTTGAAGCAGTAATGCGCATTCATGTAGGCGGCAATCCGGGCCCAGATCTATCGACGTGCCTGAGTGCCCAGAGTTACTTCCTTGATTAACAAACGCAGGGTGCCGATTCCTGCTATCAGCGCAGTCTCGAAATCCTCAGATGTGGGATCTGCGGCCAACATTTGATCTTTAAGAACATGCACTCGGGCCGGCGCTAATTGAAGAATGTTGATTTGGCTGAACAGGTATGCCTGGCGGATGGTCACGTCGGAATGCAATGCGCCTTGGGTGCTGACACCGAACATGCTTAATCTGACGATAGCCTGCCTTTTGGGCGAGGTGGCGGCTCGCGAATTCCTCACGAACGACACGAAGGCCTCTAGCTCATCCTCGAGAGCTGTAGTTAAGAAGGCAGCAGCCCCACGCGCCTGCAAAGTCTCAATCTCCGCAACGAATTCAGACATCCCATCCTTGAATCTCAGAAGTGATGCCGAGTCCTCGCTATCCGCGTCGCGGTTTAGTCGGAACTGATCGAACGCGGAGAGTAGCCTGGTCATCGCTATTGCGATCGGCACATATATGCTGTTGGTGTACGCGCGGGCGTTCTCAAGGTAACTCTCTTGAAGTCGTTGGAGGTAGGTAATCTCAACCTCGCGAACCTTTTTGTTTGCGGCGATGATGGTCGCTATCGCGGTTGCCGCCGCCCCTAGAATCACCGCAAGAGCCGCGATTGCGGCTGTAAGCCAGGTCGGAACTTGCTCTGCTGTGGGCGCGGCCATCGGGATATAATATGTGCTGTCGCAACAGTTGCTGGGCCGTCGCGGCTGGGCTTGTTGGTGCCGTGGCTACGAACGTTCGTGGTGTTGGGGTCAGGCTGTGCGGGTGGCGGGCGTTGGCGTTGCGCCAGCCCAGGCGAAGAACAAGGCCTCCAGGTACGACTGCAGTTCCCGGGGCAGGGCGGCGCGGTTGCGTGGTTTGCCGGCCTCGATGGAGGTGCGTAGCGGCCCGGGCTGGGCCTGGATGGGTTTGCCCAGGAGGCATAGGTCGGGGTGAAGCAGAGTTGGACCTTGTGCCATGCCGCCATGTGTGGATCTTGAGGCCTTTGTGCGTGGACAGGTTGGTGGCTCTCTTCGGCCTCGCGGCGCTCTGCGGCGCGGTTCTGGGACGCGAGGTGCTGCTGCCGCTCGGCTGTTCGGAGCTGACGCTGTAACGCGGCGGCGATCCTCGTTCCCTTCGCGGCCTGCGCGTGCTGGGTGGCGAGAACCCCGCGGGCCCCTTCCGATCGTTGCTCGCCAGGTGCGCGACGGCCTCCAAGTCGACGCTCACTCCCTCCCGCCGGCGGCACTGCGGCGGCTGTCGAAGGGTCTCACTGGGCTCCTCGGCGGGGACGTCGAGTGGGGTGCCCCGGACGACGGCCACCGCCAGGTGACCGGACGGCGGCGACCCACGTGCTTGCTCGGCTGTCGTCGTAGGTCAACTGGTAGGTGGTTCCGTCGTCACCGACCACGGTGAGTAGGGCGGGTTTATCAGCGGCGAAGAGAATCTGGTCGACGGGGGCGGGCCCGTACGCTACGGCCGCTCCAACGGCGCGTTGGAACTCCTTCCAGGCCGTGATCACCACCGGGTTGATATCCCGCTGGTCGGCGTCATCGCATGCGGGACGAGGAGGTAAGTGGGTCATGAGGGGTGGTCCTTGCGCGGGTGCGCGGCGTACCCGGACTCGCAGAAGGTCCGGTCACGCCGGTGCAACGGGGTGGGATTAGGCGGTGGTGGCGGCGAGGTGCAGGGCCTGGACAGCCGTGGCCTCGAGACCGTGGGCGGCGTCAGCGTCGGAGAGGGTCTGGGCGACGGAGGTGACGGCGTGCATGACCCCTCCGGCGGTGGGATCGGCGCCAGCGATGAAGTGGGCGAGGATGTCGCGTTGCTGTTCCTCGCTGTAGCGCAGCCGCTGGCCAACGAATTTGAGGGTGGTGTTGGGGTCGGTGACGGGGGTGCCGGCGGCGGTGTCGAGCTCGCGCAGAACCTCGGCGATGTAGTCCGCGTCGAGGAAGGCGGTGACCGCGTCGGTGGTGCGGGAGGTGATCAGGTCGAGGGTGCGGCGGGTGGTCTCCTCGGAGGCGGTTACGACCCCGTCTGAGCCGGTCATGCGGGAGCCGATGTGGGCACGGCGCAGGGCGTTTCGGCGGATGACCATGCCGTTGCGGCAGACCTCGAAGCGCACCCACGGAGCGATGCTGAACGCGCCCGCCCCGGTCTCGGAGTTCGAGATCAGGAATCCGGCTGAGACGATCGGCAGTTCGGAGCCGGCCCGCCCGTCAAACGGGGACCGGTAGCGGGCCAGCAGGCGGGGCGCGGCGATCTGCACCTGGGGGGAGTAGACCCGCAGGTACATCCGCCGGTCGGTGAGGTCGCAGCCGGCGAACTGGACTCGCACGTTCGCGCGGCGGATCCCGTCGAGTGCGGCGAAGAGTACGTCGAGGTTGTCGATGCGGTGGTACCGGTCGGACAGGACCGCTCGCACGATGCCGCCGCCGGTGTCGTTGCGCAGGCAGCGGATGAGGAAGCTGCGGGGGTCGCGGGCAAGCCAGCCGTTGACGTTGTCGTCGAAGAGACCGGGGTGTTCGGCGGCGAGGCGCCGTAGGTACGCGACGGGGATGCCGAGCTTATCGGCGAGGCCGGCGGTGGCGACGTCGTTGACGCTGTAGGTGCCGGAGGTCATCGTCACGCCGTCAGGGTCGAGCTGCGGTTCGGTGCCGTCCAGGACGAGGCTGCCGCCGACGGCACGCATTCGCCCGGCGCCGGCCTTGACGTCCAGTGCCCGGTTGGACTGGTCGGTGAGCATGCGGCGGAGCTGGTCGAGGTCGACGTTGCGGTGCGCCGGAACAGTGATCATCGAAGACATGAGGGGTGGGTCCCTTCGAGGAGAGTCTGGGTGGGGAGTTCATTGGAGGGTCAGCGGCCGGCGTCAGCGGCGGTGGTGACGGCCAGGCGTAGTCGCTCCCACTGCTCGGGCCCGACGGTGCCGAGCGCGCGGGCCTCGTCGAGGTGGTCCAGTGCGGCGGCGGTGTCGCCGGCGGTGAACGCGGCGTCGGCGGCGCGGAACGCCACTTCGCCCTGCTCGCGGCGTAGCTGTCGCCACTGCCCGGGGTTGCGGCCCGGACTCGCCTGGGTCAGCACCTCGGGATGGGTTCGGGCGTGGGTGTAGATCCACTCCCACTCGGCGGGGGTGGCGTTGACGATCTCAGCGACGTACCGGCAGCCGTCGCCGGTGACTCGGTGATAGCCGGGCCCGTACTCCTCGAACGCCAGCAGGATCTCCTGCTGGCGGATCAGCGCCAGACGGCGCTCACGGTCATCGACCTCGGACAGCAGGTCAGCGTTAGGTGACACAGGGCTCCAATCGAACACATCGGCGGCTGATTGGGTGGTTGGCCCCACCCGATGTGAGTCGGGTCGGCACGAAAGTCGGCAGGGGCCCGCGCGCAGTGCGTGGACCCCCGCCGATAAGGGAAGTCAGATCAGGACTCGTCGCTGATGGGCTCGTCGTCGGAGGTCTGCTTCTCGACATCGGTCAGCTCATCGGAGTCGGCTAGGTCGTCGGCCTCGGAGCCCGTTGGCTCTGGCGCTGTAGCCTCGGGCTCGGGCTGCTGCGCGGCTTGTGGCGCAGCGATCAGGTCATCGGCAGCACTGTCGACCTGCTCGGTCTCCGCGTCGGCATCGCCGACGTCGGGGTCCCCAGAATCCGCAGCCGTGGCACCGTCGGGAGCTTCGATGTCGGGCACATCGCCCTGCGGGTCACTGCCCAACGACTCTCGCAGCGTCGTCTCCGCCTCGGAGAGGGTGTAGCCATCGGCGACGAGCTGGTCGAGCCACGCCACTGCCGCCTCGTTATCCAACGCCCACGTCTCGTCGCGGGTCGCGTAGCCGAGGTTGCGTTCCTGGACGCAGATCCACTGCGCCACCAGGCAGCGGCGCAGCTTGTCCTCCCGAGCCATCGCGGCGGCGGCGCCGTCTACGCCACCAAGGGTTGCGTACAGGCCATCGACGTCGTGGAACCGCAGCCCCTCTACGACGGTGGCCCGAAGCGCCTCCAGGAAGAGCCGCTTCACCGCCCGCGTCGACCCGTACCCGGTGCGATAGAACTCCTGCCGTACCTCTGCCGCGACCGTCAGACCGGCGAGGTACTCCGCGCGGGCCTGTTCGGCCGCCTCCCGGCGGGCACGCTCCTCTTCCGTGCCCCCCCGACGACTGCCGTAGCTCAGGCGCTGGTAGCCATACCGGTCCGGCTCCGCACAGTAGAAAGTCGTCTGGGCATGGTCGCCGATCTTCTCAACGAACGCTGCGAGCCCCGCCAACGTGGGAAACATCTCTGGGGCGAGCGGGTTGCCGTTGGCGTCGGCGAGTTGCGTGGCGGCCACGGCCGTACCGCTGTAGGGGTAGCCCTTCGGCTTGGACGTCACCTTCACCCCGGCGAGCACCAACTCCGCCTTCGCCCGCTCCTTCGCCGCCGCGAAGGTCCGCTTCGAGCGCTCGGCGGCGATGGCGTGCCGGAATCCCCAACCCGACCCGGTGCCCTTCAGGATTCGATCCAGGGCAGCCGGATCCTCGGTGAATTCGGTGAGCGCGGAGGCGTCTTCCAGTGTCAGGGTGCCGGCGTCGGCGGCTCCGCGCGCCGCCTGTGGCAACTCCCGCAGCTTCAAGGTCTGCTTCACCTTGGCCGTCGGGATCGCCCGCACGGTGGCGATCTGCTCGGGCGACCAGTCCAGCAACGTCAGCTGGTGGAACGCCTCAGCCTCCTCGGTGGGGGTCAGCCCCACCCGGTGGCCGTTCTCGGCGAGCTGCGCGACGATCTGCGCCGCAGCACCTTCGTCGGAGGCGACCCACACCGGCACCTGCTCCATGCCGAGCTCGATCGCCGCGTACTTCCGGCGGTGCCCGATGATCAACTGAAACGTGTTCGGCTGGTCCGGGGCCGGGATGGCTACCAAGGGGCAGAGGACTCCTACAACCGTCATCGAGGCAGTCAGATCGCTCAGGTCACCGACGTCTGTGCGCAGGTTACGCGGGTTATCGACCAGGTCACGAGGGTCGAGGTACTGGGCCCGGAGGGTAGGGCCCGCGGGGTTCGCAGGTGCTGTGACCCCGGCGATGCTGAGTTCGTCCGATACGGGTCGGGACAACAGAGTGGTCGTCATTACAGAGAACGTCCTTCCCGAACACGAGGACGCCCTACCCGGCGCGGGAACGGCCGGGTGGGCGGTGTTGGCCCGATCCGCCCGGCCGGCCGATCGGCGTAGCCCCGCACAGGCCCACCCACGCTCCGTACGACGCGCAGACGCGGCTGCGACGGTGGGCCTTGCGGGGCCAGCCGCGGCCGGTCAGGATCGAGGGCCAGCAACCGCACCCACGGCCTCCCGCCCGGGAGCAGGCCAACGTCAACGACGAAGCTGCGCGAAGGCAGGCCGCTATCACCGCGGGTGCTGCCGGGCGGGACCTGGGTGCGGTCAGCGGGTGCTACGGTCGGAAGGCGGACCTGCCCCACGTTTGTGGATCGGCAGGTCCTGCTGTGTTCGGGTCGCCGTCGTTGGCTGGTCACCGTGGTCCTGAGGATCACGTATCGAAGTGACGACGCCCGGCTGGTCCGTCTGAACGGCAGCCTTATTCGTCGGCGGGGGTGGCCATTGCGGTGTCGATGGCGGTTCTGCCGCGTTCGGGCGCTTCGGGCATGAGGTGGCCGTAGTACTCGTCGGTGACCTTGGAATTGCTGTGGCCCAACCAGACTGCGAGGTCGGTGATCGGCACCCCGTTGCCGAGCATCGAGGAGGCGAAGAAGTGCCGAAGCGCGTGGGTTTTGGTGAACGACACCTTCGACTCGGTGAGTGCCGGCTGCCAGATCTGGTTGCGGAAGTAGTACTGGTACAGCAGGCCGGTGCGGCTGTGGTTGGGAAAGAGCAGGTGGACCTGACCCTGGCTGCTCTGCCACGCGACGGTGCCGAACTTCTTCAGGTGTGCGCGTAGGACCGCGGCGACGACCTTGGGAAGCGGCACGGCCCGGCCGGGGGACTCGGCATCGCGGTGCTTGGTGTACATCTTGAGATGCAGGCCGGCGTTCTTGCCGCTGTCGCTCTCGCCGTCCTCGGTGATCTGCCGGTTGACGTGCAGCAGCCCCCGGCGGAAGTCGATCTGGTCGCAACACAGACCCATCGCCTCAGCGACGCGTAGCCCGCAGCCAGCCATCAGCCATGCCATCGCGGTGTATCGAGGGTCGAAGGCAGCGATCAGCGCTTCGATCTCGACGCGTGTCGGGACGACGATCTTCTCTTTCACCACGCGACGCACATTGGCGCGGCGACCGGGGAGCTTGGCCCGCTTGGCCGGGTTGCGGCCGAGTTCGTCATTGTCGACCGCCCACTGCAGTGCGGAGCTGAGGTACCCGAACCGGGTCTGGATGGTCTGCGGCTGGTACTTCTTGGTGTCACGCATCCACAAGATCCACGCCTGGATGTCGGCGAGCTTGAGCACCCCGGTCGTCCTGGCCTTAAAGTATGGCCGGACCGCCTGGTTGAGCATGCTGCGGTACTGCCTGACACTGGAGTTTTCCAGGCCCCGGGTGGTGGCCCACCGCTCGAATAGTGCCGCGACGGTTTCGGCGCCTCGCTCGGTCTCCAGGTATGTGCCGGTGTCGAGTTCGCGCTCTTTGCGGGTGCGGAAGTTTTCCGCGTCTACCTTGCGCCGGAACGACCTCTGCCGTTGCCGGCGGTCTGGATCCATCCAGAAGCAGGTGTAGCCGGGACCATCGGTGCTGGGCTTAATCCATGCTCGTGCCATGAGAGGGGCTCCTTGGTGCGGTGCAGGCTTGCTGGCGTCGAGGCGCACGTCATCGCCCCGGCTCGCGCACGGCGGGCGGGTTGAGGACAGGGGGTATCGCCCCGGCGGCCGGAGTGGCTGCGGGCTGAAGGGGGTGTGCGGTATCGGCCCTCGACGCGAATGGCGCGCCGCGGATTTGTCGGGTACGGGCTATCGGCTCGTGACCAGGCCGCAGGTCACGAGTGGTCTGTCAGAAGCAGTGAAGCGGTGGGTGCCGGGTGGTTACTCCAGCCGGTCGAGGAAGCCGTCGATCATCGTGAGCAGTTCCTCAGCGGGTACACCGTTGGCGGCGGCGGTGCGGACTTCGCCCAGGACCTCGCGGACCTGCTGGCGGGTCTTGCGGCGGATCTCGTCGCTGTCGGCGAAGAAGCCGTCGAACGCGGCCTGCGCTCTGGTGAGGAAGTCGTCGCGTAGCTGTTGTGGGATGCCGCGTCCGGATGGCTCGACTGATTCGGCCGCCGTCGCCTCGTAGTGCGCCGCGTCAGTGCCGTCGAGAGCTTCCTCGCCGCGCATCCACCGCAGCAGCCGAATCGAGTCGACCACCACACCGGGTGCGACCTGCACCCGTCGGTCGGCACCGGGAACCAGCAAAGCCTCTGGCGGAACGTCCAGCGCGTAGGCGAAGCGCATCAGCTCGTCCACGGTAACCGGAGTCCGGCGGCGTCCCGCCTCGATGTTCATCAACACAGTCGTCGACATCGCCGGATCGCCGTACAACTTGGCAGCCTTGTCCGGGTTCAGTCGGCGCTTCTTCCGGATCTCCTTGAGGCGTAGACGCACCACCTCGCCCGGGGTGGCCTCCTCGCCGAGCTGCTCACTTGTCATGTTCGTAAGTTTTACTCGCCCAGTTGACAAGTTGCAAGCTCGCTGGTCATTCTACTTCCCCATCCAGCAAGTGAGCCTGGCTCACTTGCCAATTAGGCAAGCGAGTTGATGATGCGAGAAGAGCAGGCGGGCATGTGGTCCCACGAGCAGGCAGCTCGATACCTGAATGTGCAGCCCCAGACCCTGTACTACATGAACTACACGGGCAAAGGACCCAAGTCGTACAAGGTGGGCAAGTACCGCCGCTACCGCAGGCGCGACATCGACGCGTGGCTCGAAACCCGCAGCTCCGAATGCTGACCGCTCCCAATCACCGTCACGTCACCCTGTTCGGAGCGCACCTACATGACTATGACCGGCACCAACTTCGCCTTCTACTACGTCGACGACTCCGGTAGCGAAGCCCATGGCCTGGCCACGTTCAGCTGGATCCGGATCGACCCAGCGCAGTGGGCTTGCGCGACGGAACGATGGTTACGGTTCCGTGGTGCGGTCTACCGTCGCCACGGCATCCCCGCCGACATCCGGCTGCATGCCACCGAATTGGCAGGCGGCCGGGGGACCTGGGCGCAAGATCCTGCCGGCAGGGCGGCTTGGAGAGGCCTGAACATCATCCAGGAGGGTCTTGCCGCGATAGCTGCCCTGCCCGGGATCACGCTCGGCAGCGTCTACCGCCGCACCAACGCCCGAGGACGCGACTTCGAACGCGACAAGCAGGATCTATACGGCTGCATGATTGCCAATCTTGACGCCGACCTCCACGATGCTGCCGCCTTCGGCGCCGTCGTCGTGGACGGCGACGGCACGAACAGCAGCTACAACCGTGCACACCGCGTACTCGCCAACGGCAGCCGCGCCCTCATCGAGGACCCCTTCTTCCGGCACGCCAGCACAAGCCAGTGGGTCCAGATCGCCGACCTTGCGGCATGGACCGGCTATCGCTCGCTTCGGCCTGGTGGACGGCGAGACAGGACCACCACGTGGTACGGCCAGATCCTTCGGCACCTCGATAGTGCAGGAGGGCCAGTCGAACTTTGATCCGTAACAGCCCAACCAGACGATCCCACGTGACGTGCGATTGGACGGAGTTGCGGTGACGCGATGAGCTCGTCTCCTTGTGATCTAGATGCGGCCGGGTGCCCCGCTCTCGGTCCTGCGGCCGTCGTGCAGATCGGGAACACCCGGGGCATCCGGCCGTCGGTGCCGGTCGGGTGCGGTCGGCTCCCGACCGAGCACCGCAGCCGGGGACGGCAATGTCACCACCTGTCGCCCGCCAGGCAGGAGCCCTGCAGGGAACATTAGCGATGATTATTGTTTCTCATTCGGCCTGACAGACCTCACGCCCGGAAGGTGATGACCGCGGGTTCGCCGCCGACGTGCTCCAGAACCCGCCGCAGCAGTTCGTCGCGGTTACTACTGCTGTGCCACGAGATGGTGCGGTGTCAAGCCCCGGGTTTGATGGAGAGTTGGTTAGCTGGTTTTCAGGGACGCGGTGACCGGATGGGTCATCGCGTGTAGTTGCTCGTGCTCGGCGG